>CAUWDL010000014.1:0-17718 GCA_963557285.1 uncultured Bacilli bacterium
AATTTGCATAAAAAATAAGTTTTAGTATCAATATTTAATAAACAAAATGTAATTCAAAATAAAAATGATATTTTTATTTTTTAATAATATCTTAATGCAATTTATGTACATAAAAAGCGTTAAGATTTAAATCTTAACGCTTATTTTTATTAATCTAAATATGATGTTAATAATTCTTTATATGATTCAGCTTTAAGTGAAGCTCCACCAACTAAAGCACCATCAATATCTTTTTGCGATAAGTAAGCCTTAACTGAATTAGGCTTAACACTGCCACCATAAAGAATTCTTATTTGTTCACTCACTTCATCATCGTATAATTCTTTAATAACTGTTCTTATAAATGAACAAATATCTTCAGCAATTTCAGTTGTAGCATTTTTGCCAGTTCCGATTGCCCATATTGGTTCATAAGCAATAACAACTTTTGCTGCATCTTCTTTAGTAACATTAGCAAATCCTTTTACGATTTGCTCTTTAACAAATTCTTTTGTTCTATTTGCTTCAAATGTTTCAAGTGATTCTCCACAGCAATATACTGGAATCATTTTATTAGCGAGTAAAGCTAATAATTTCTTATTACATTTTTCACTTGTCTCATTATCATAAGTTCTTCTTTCACTATGACCAATAATAACCCAATCAATATTAATATCTTTGAGCATAGGAATGGAAATTTCACCAGTGAAAGCACCATGATCTTCAGCGTGACAGTTTTCAGCACCAACTATTAATGAGTCTTTTAATATCTCTTTAACTGGAACTAAATCAATATATGGAACGCAAATTCCCATATCAACATTATTATCATTAGCTAATTTACCTAAGCCTTTAGCTTCATTACAGAATTCGACCGCTTCGCTAACGGTTTTATTCATTTTCCAGTTACCTAATAATAATTTTCTTCTCATATAAAGTTAACCAATAATATCAATTCCAGGAAGGTGTCCATCATTTTCGATCATTTCTAGTGATGCACCACCGCCAGTAGAAACGTGTGAGAATTTATCAGCAAAGCCAAATTGTTTTGCTGCTGCAGCACTATCACCACCACCAATAACTGAGAAAGCATCTTTATTATTTGCGATAGCTTGGCATAAAGCAATTGTTCCAGCTTGGAAATGTTTGTCTTCGAAAACACCCATTGGTCCATTCCAGAAAATCAATTTTGCTTTTGAAAGTTCGTTTTCGAAAATTTCAATTGTTTTTGGTCCAATATCTAATCCTTGATAGCCATCTGGGATATTATCGTTTGGAATAGTTTTAATATTTTCAGGATTGTAATCATCAAATCCATCAGCAATAACATTGTCTACAGGTAAGATAATTTTGCCACTATCATAGCATTTCTTTGCGTATTCCAATTGGTCTTCTTCAACTGGTGAACTTCCAACATGTTTGCCGATAGCTTTTAAGAATGTATAAGCCATTGCTCCACCAATGACAATCTTATCGCATTTACCAAGTAATGAATCGATAACTTTAATCTTATCACTAACCTTGAAGCCACCTAAAATTGCAATATATGGATGGGTGTCACCTTTAACGCAAGCTCCTAAATTCTTTACTTCTTTTTCCATTAAGTATCCTAATGCAACTGGTTTTCCTTCCGCTTTTAATACTTCAGGTACACCATATGTTGAAGCGTGTGCTCTATGAGCACTTCCAAAAGCATCCATTACAAATCCGTCAACATAACTAGCCCATTCTTTAGCTAATTCAGGATTATTTTTGCTTTCACCTTTTTCGTATCTTGTATTTTGTACAAGTAAAACTTCTTTTGATTTTAAAGAAGCAATAGCGTTTTTAAGTTCTTCTCCACTTGTAGCTCCGCAGAATTTAACTTCATAACCAGTTAAATATTTTGCTAAAACTGGAAGAACAAATTCCATATTATTTTTAGCTTTTTCAGCAGCTATTTCTTCATCATCAACCTTACCCCATTTAATTTTTCCTAAATGTGACATTAAGACTAATGCAGCTCCTTTTTCTAATAGAGCTTTGATTGTTGGTAAAGCTTGGACGACTCTATTGTCATCTCTAACTTCTGTTCCTTTTAAAGGTACATTGAAGTCAACTCTTACAAGAATTTTTTTACCATCAATATTTGTTAAATTATCGATTGTATTCATTTTGTTTCTCCTATATGAATTTTCGCAGTTTTAATAAAACATGCAACCAGTAATATTATGTACTATAATGCAAAAAAAATAAATAACCTACTACGTTTTTTTGCACTTTTTATTAATTATATTAATAAAAGTAATATTTGTAAATAAAAAAATGCTCTAAATGGCCTATCCAGTTAGAGCATAAATTTAAATGATTAAAGTCCGAGAACTTTGCCCATATGAGCAACAAGTCTAATCATTTGGCATGTGTATGAATATTCATTATCATACCATGAAATAACTTTGACTAATTCTGTTCCATCTGGTGATGTGAAGACTTTTGTTCCTGTTGCATCAAAGATTGAACCGTGTGTCTCACCTAAGATATCACTTGAAACAATTTCATCTTCTGTATAAGCTAAAACATCTTTTAATGTTGTTTCACTTGCTTCTTTCATAGCAGCATTGATTTGTTCAGCTGTAACACCTTTAGTTTTTAATGTTAAGCTTAAATCAACTAATGAACCATCGCAAACTGGAACTCTGATAGCACCACCTTGCATTCTTCCTTTTAAGCTAGGAATAACAAGGTTGATAGCTTTAGCTGCACCTGTTGAAGTAGGAACGATATTTGCAGCAGCTGCTCTTCCTCTTCTTAAGTTACCTTTCTTAGCAAGGTCAAGTGTTGTTTGATCGTTTGTATATGCGTGGACAGTTGTCATAAATCCTGCATCAATTCCGAATTTTTCTTCAAGAACTTTGCAGACAGGTCCTAAGCAGTTTGTTGTACATGAAGCACCACTGATAATTGTATCTTCTTTTGTTAATTTATCACTGTTAACTCCGTAAACGAATGTTGGAGTTTCTTTATCACTTGGAGCACTGATAACAACACCTTTAGCACCACCACATGTAATATGGACGCTAGCATCAGCTTTACCTTTAAATCTTCCTGTACATTCAAGAACGATTTGTGCACCATAATCTTTCCAATTTAATTTTGTTGGATCAGGTTGTCCTAAAACTGGGATCTTAACACCATCGAAAACGATGCTATTTGAAGCTTCATCATATCCGATTTTATCAGCATTCCACTTTCCGTGAGCTGTATCATACTTTAATAAGTAAGCAAGTGTTTTTGCATCTACTAAGTCGTTAATTGCAACAACTTCGATTCCTGTTTCTGCACAGCGTCTGAATGCAAGACGTCCGATTCTTCCGAATCCATTAATAGCAACTTTTAATGCCATAATTTATAAATTCCTCCTTTAGAATTTTTATCATTAGTATTATAAACCAATCGCAAACAATTTTAAACATATAAGATAAGGAATTTTTTACCGATTTGAATTAAATTTTCAAAAAAGTAATAATTGAAATCTAAATATAATTTAATTTGCGAAAGTTATAAAACCCCTAATAAATTTTATAAATGTTTTGCAATTATTAGTCAATAGATATCAAATTAATATTAAAAATATTAACTTATAATTAGGTCTAAACTATTTTGTTGTTAAGTTAGCCTCTTCTAACTTTTATTTAATATTGATTTTATTATAAGCAATGTTTAAAATGTAATTGAAATTGACAAAATCAATTTAAACGGAGGATTTTTAAATGGCAGTTAAATTAACAGTTAACACAGATTCATGCATTGGCTGTGGATTATGTGTTGGAAACTATCCAGAAACATTTGAATTTGATGATGAAGGAAAAGCAAAAGTAATCGCTGAAATCGATGAAGCAACAGCTGAAGATGCAATTGCAAATTGCCCTGCATCAGCTATTGAAAAATAGTTTTTTCAAATTATATTTAAATTAAAAAATTCCGAGTTTATCGGAATTTTTTATTACCTTTTTCTATTAAATATCTTAACGGTTTATAGCATATAAACGTCGCTAAAACTACAATTGTATTTTTAATTAAGTTAAATGGAATAAGCATTACCGCTATAACAGGATCATAATCATTTTTGATTTTCCACCCAAATAATCCATTAAACATGTCAGAAATAAATCCTTCGTCTCCACCTAAGACAATTTTATAAAGTGGAAAAATTGTATATAAATTAACTATCGTTGAAAAAAATAAATTAGTTAAAAAACCAACTATAGTTCCGATGATAGCTCCTTTTAAGGTTCGATTATTCTTATAAATAATGGACGCAGGCAAAATTAACGCAAGAGAAAATATAAAATCACCTAATTCTCCAACACATAATGTTGATGAAAAAGGTAATTTGATCAATGTTTTTAAAATAATTTCGAATACACCTAGTAACGGTCCATAAGCAAAACTAGATAATAAAATTGGGATATCTTCAAGATGTACGCTCATAAATGAAGGTGCAACACCTGGCAAACTAAATTGAAGACCTGGGACACAATATAAGATCGCTGCAATCCCGCCAAATATCGCTGTTCTTGAAATGTACGAAATTAAAGTTCTTGAATTCATAAAAAAATGACCTCCAAAACTTCAGGCCACCGTACTAAAAAGTATTCACTTCTTCTATCCAGACTATACTGTTGCCACAAGAATCGCACTTGTTCATGAGATCTAATCTCTTGCGGGGTATACCGCCAATAAGGAATTTCACCTAACCCTGAAGTTGATTTATATAATTATTTTAAACAATATATTTATTTTTTTAAATATTTTTATATCATGAAAGCTGTTACACACAAAAATTTATCAATTTAATTTAAAGTGTTACATGTTTTTTAAAGCTTTTTTTACCATTTTAAACGCTTTAGTTATTTTTGCTTTTGAATTACCTCTTATCACGATTTTATTATCTTCTAATGTTATAAGAAGTCCACCATTAACTTTTCCCTTCGTTTTCCTTCTTTGTACCAGTGCTTCAGTGTCTCTAACACTAAGATTTTTAGAATAAATTGTATTAACAATGCCCTCTATATCATTATAATTTAATCTCGAAATAGCCTTTGCATGACCATAACTTAATTTATTTGTGGAAACATCTTGAATTATTTTTGGTGGCATTTTTAACAAACTTAAATAATTAGAAACCTGAGCACTTGATTCATGCAAAATACGAGCGATATCGCCTTTTTTATAATTAAATTTTTCGTTTAAACTTTTGATAATTGATGCAATTTCAATTGGATTTACATTTTTATTTTCTCTAGTATCAGCAAGCAATATTAATAAGCATTCTTCGTCATTATAATTAGAAATAATGACAGGAATTCTTTCTAATTTCATTTTTTTACAAGCAACCCATCTTTTACGTCCAATTAAAACTTCTAATTTTCCGTTTTTATTTTTTGTAACGATTAAAGGGTTATAGAGTCCATTAGCATTAATTGATTGTATAATTGCATCTATTTGTTTTGTGTCATATTTAACATTCTTAATGAAATGATTATCACTAAGTTCTTTATATGAAACATAACGTATGTTATCTATTTTGTAATTATTTTCAATATGACTGATAACATCCGTCTTAGAAAATCGTTCAATTAAATCTTCTAAATTTGTTTTAAGAATTTTATCACTCATGATCTATTACCTCACGAGCGAGTTTTGTATATGATAAACTGCCAGCACTTGTTGGCTTATATAAAATACATGGAATTCCTCTTGCTGTAGCTTCGCTTAAAGCAATATTTCTAGGAATTAACACATTAAAAGTAGATTCTCTAAACAAGCCTTTGACTTGCTCTACAACTTCTTTTCCAAGCTTTGCTCTTGGTTCATACATAGTTAATAAGAAGCCTTCAATTCTGAGTTTTGGATTATATGTAGATTGTACTTTTGTAATTGTAGCTAAAACTTGTGCTACGCCTTCAAGTGCAAAATATTCACATTGAACAGGAATTAAAACACTATCAGAGCAAGAAAGAGCATTAATGCTTAAAGCCCCTAATGATGGCGGACAATCAATAAGAATGTAATCATACTTTTTAGTGATGGTTTTTACACTATCTCTTAATGAATAAAATGGATCAATATTTTTTAAATTGCAATCACTTTCAAAATTAGCAAGTTTAAGATTAGCAATTACAAGATCTACATTTTTTATCATTGTTTCTTTAATTGCTTGATTCATAGAGCATTCTTTTGTTAAGACGCTATAAATAGTTTTATTTGCTAACGTTATATCAAAGCCATATCCCCTAGAACTATTCCCTTGAGGATCAAAGTCAATTAGAAGCACCTTTTTACCTAGTTTGCCTAAAGATGCAGCTAAATTTATAGCTGTTGTAGTTTTTCCAACTCCACCTTTTTGATTTGCAATAGCAATAATTCTCATCTATAACGGCCTCTTCTTTATATCTTTATACAATCTAGGATATTTTCTATTTGAACTTTTATTTTTAATAATTTCTACGCTATATCTCGTTTCATTAATAAAATCAAGCGTATCAACATAAACATTTTTAATTGTAGAATTTAACGTCTTAAGTGCGTTTTGACTTAAATTTATTTCTTCTTGATAATTTAGTCCTTTATAAGCAATCATTGTTCCGTTCACTTTTAAAAATGGTATCGATAATTCAAGTAAAATATTTAGTTGTGAAACAGCTCTAGAAGTAACTATATCAAATTTTTCATAATTTCCTTCTTTAACATAATCTTCTGCTCTTTTAGCAACAACTTTAACATTATTTAATTCTAATTTATCACATACCATCGCTAAAAATGCAGCGCGCTTAAATGTAGGTTCTAAAAGCACAAATTTAGTTTTATGAAAATAAATAGCTAAAGGAATACCAGGAAAACCAGCTCCACTTCCGATATCTAAAACAGTCTTTTTATTAAAATCATAATGTTTAACAGCTAGCAAGGAGTCAAGAATATTTTTAACAATAAAAGAATCTGGTGAATCGTTTCTTGTTAAATTTACATGTTCATTTTCTCTTAATGTTATGTTCATGTATTCATCTAATTTTGAAATTTTATCATCGCTTAATTCCAAATAAGGTATTTTCTTTAATTCTTCTATCATCATAATTTCTTTATTTTCTTTAAATTCATTACTAAAATTGCAACATCACTAGGATTAACACCACTAATTCTACTTGCTTGTCCTATTGTTAGTGGCTTAACAATATTTAGTTTTTGTCTTGCTTCAATTCTTAAGCCATCCATTTTCATATAATCAGTATCTTGGCTTAATTTAATATCTTCAAGCTTTCTGAATTTTATCGTCTCTTTTCTCTCGCTTTCTATATATCCTTCATATTTAATGCTAACTTCAAGTTCGAATTCTCCTAAATGATCTAAACTTAAATCTTCATCAAAAGTTAAATATTCTTTTAATTTATTGTAAGAAACACCATTTCTTTTTAATAAATCACTTCCTTTTACGCCACACGTTAATTTCTCGTATCCTAAGCTAATTAAATAATCATTAACAGGACTTGTCGCGCCAAAATATGTTTCATTTAATATTTTTTGAATTTTATTAATTTTATTCTTTTTATCTAAGAATGATTGATATCTAGATTCACTAATTAAACCATATTTATGGCCGAATTCAGTGAGTCTTAAATCAGCATTATCACTTCTTAATAGCAATCTATATTCTGCTCTACTTGATAATAATCTATATGGTTCCTTAGTCCCTTTTGTAATTAAATCATCTATCATTACGCCGATGTAAGCTTCATCTCTTTTCAATATAAAAGGTTCTTCATTTCGAATATAAAGTGAAGCATTTATACCAGCCATCAAACCTAATCCAGCCGCTTCTTCGTAACCGCTTGTTCCACAAATTTGTCCTGCAATAAAAAGTCCAGGATATTTTTTGATCATTAATACGGAATCAAATTCATCACTTGCGAATGAATCATATTCAATCGCATATGCATATTTAAGAATTTTTGCATGTTCTAGTCCAGGTAATGAATGCACCATCAAATCTTGAACATCTTCTGGCATACTTGTCGAAAATCCTTGGAGATAAATACTATTAGTATCATAACTTTCAGGTTCAAGAAAAAGTTGGTGACGAGGTTTATCTGCAAATCTAACAATTTTATCTTCAATAGAAGGGCAATATCTAGGACCAACACCTTCTACAATTCCCCCATACATTGCACTATCACCTAAATGATCTCTAATAATTTGATGTGTTTCAGGAGTTGTATATATCAAATAGCACGGAACTTGTTCACTAATCGGAATAAAAGAATGAGTTTCATAGCTAAAAGCTTGATCTTCAACATTTCCGTATTGCACTTCTGTTTTTGAATAGTCAATCGATTCTTTAGCGATTCTTTGTGGTGTACCTGTCTTAAGTCTTTCAAGTTTTATACCCATTTCTCTAAGACAATCACTTAATCCAATCGATGGTTTTTCTCCATCAGGTCCTTGTCGTGTCTTATTATGTCCACGCAAAATATCTGCGTTCATATAAGTACCAGTTGTTAAAATGACAGCTCTAGAATAAATTTTTCTTGTAGTTGTATAAACACCTAATATTTTATTTCCTTCATAAAGGATTCCTTTAACTTCATCTTCTAAAACATCTAAGTTAGGAGTATTTAAAAGAACATCTTGCATATGGTGTGGATATCTTTGCTTATCGGCTTGTGCTCTCAAACATTGAACACCAGGACCTTTTTTTGTGTTAAGCATCTTCATTTGAAGATATTCTTGATCACACACTTTGCCCATAAAGCCACCTAAAGCGTCTATTTCTCTTACAACTATCCCTTTAGCACTTCCTCCGATTGAAGGATTACATGGCATATTAGCCATCATTTTTATATTTAAGGAAATTAAAAGAGTCTTGTCTCCTCTATGAGCACAAGCTAAACTGGCTTCACTTCCTGCGTGACCACCACCAACGACAATAACATCATAATCAAATTGCATAGCGCTCATTATTTTATCTTTATTTGATACAAAATTCAACATAACAAAGGGTGAAATAATACCACATTGCTAATTATAATGAAAAAGAATATTATTAAACATATATATTCGTTTAATTACTTGTTTTATTTTAAAAGTATTTAAACAAAAAATAATAAAAAGTCTCGATTAAATCGAGACTTTTTGAGTTTAATATTTTTATTAGAAAGTTGTTAATCCAGTATCAGCTGTAATTATAGCGCCATTAACTGAACTAGCTTCATCGCTTGCAAGGAATAATGCAACATTAGCAATTTCTTCAGGCTCTGACATTCTATTGCCTAATGTGGTTGATAACATAGCGCTCGCAAGACCTTTCTTCGATGCGTTTTTGTACGCTTCTGGCCCAACCATTTCTGTATTAATTCCACCAGGACAAATAGCGTTGCATCTTATTCCTTCATTTCTGTTAGTAAACGCTACATTTTTTGTTAGGCCTAAAACAGCATGTTTAGCCATGGTGTAAGCACATCCACTTTTACCACCACAAATACCAGCAATTGAAGCTATATTAACAATAGAACCTTTAATCTTATTTTTAAGGAATATATCAATAGCCTTTTTACTAGCATAAGCAGGTCCAAAGACATCAACATTGAAAATTTTTTTCATTAAATCAACATCAAGTTCTTCAACAGGAGCAAAGTTATCCATTAATCCTGCGTTATTAACCAAAATATCAAATTTACCAAATGTTTTTATCGCAAATTCAATCATTTGATTATTAGTTTCTTCAAGTGAAACATCTCCCGGAAAAGCTACAATTTTTCCAGCTAAATCTTTTGAAAGTTGTTCTAATTCTTCTAATCTTTCTTTTCTACGTGCAACAGCAATAACATTTGCGCCTTCTTTCGCAAACAATAATCCAATTTCTCTACCTACACCGCTACTTGCACCAGTAACGACAGCTACTTTATCTTTTAATCTCATTTATTTCTCCTTTAAATGGTTAATACAGTAAAATTATACTGAATTAATCTTTGCTTCGCTACTTTAATAAAATAATAAATTCATTTTTATACATTTTGTTCAATTTTACTCTATAAAAAAAGCGAAGCTAATTTGCTTCGCTTTTTAACCTACACTACCATCCATATCCATTTTAATAAGTTGATTTAATTCAACTGCATATTCCATAGGAAGTTCTTTTGAAAATGGTTCGATAAATCCCATAACAATCATTTGAACAGCATCTTTTTCTTTAATACCTCTACTCATTAAATAGAATAATTGATCTTCATCAATCTTACTTACTGTTGCTTCATGCTCAAGATATGAACTATTATTTTGACATTCGTTCTTAGGAATCGTATCGCTTTTTGAATAAGGATCTAAAATTAATGTATCACACTCAATATGTGTCTTAGAATTTATAGCTTCTTTTTTTATTCTAGCAGTGCCTCTATAATTGCTAATACCACCATTTTTAACTATTGATTTTGAAATAATAGAACTTGTTGTATTTGGAGCTTCATGTATCATTCTTGCACCAGCATCTTGATATTGTCCTTTTCCTGCAACAGCTATAGAGATACAGAGTCCTTTTGCGCCATCACCTTTAAGTACACAAGCTGGATATTTCATATTGATTTGTGAGCCAATATTTCCATCAATCCATTCCATTGTTGCGTTTTCATAGCAAACAGCACGCTTTGTAACCATGTTAATAATATTATTAGACCAATTTTGAACAGTAGAATATCTACATTTAGCGCCTTTCATTACAACAATTTCAACAACAGCTGCATGGAGACTTTCTTTGCTATAAATCGGAGCTGTGCATCCCTCAACATAATGAACGTCACTTCCTTCATCGCATATAATTAAGGTTCTTTCAAATTGTCCAGTTTTTTCATTATTTATTCTAAAATAAGATTGTAAAGGCTTTTCAAGCTTTACACCTTTTGGAACGTAAATAAAACTGCCTCCACTCCATACAGCACCATTTAAAGCGCTGTATTTGTTATCGGCGACGTTAATAACAGTCCCAAAAAACTTTTTAACCAAGTCAGGGTATAATTGCAAAGCCATATCTGTTGAAAGAAAAATAACACCTTTTTCTTCAACTTCTTTTAGCATATTATGATAGACCATTTCGCTTTCGTATTGAGTAGCAGCACCACTTAAATATTTTTGTTCAGCTTCTGGAATACCTAATTTGTTAAACGTATTTTTAATGGTATCAGGGACTTCTGTCCAAGTTGTTTTATCACCTCTTACATAACGTGTAAAATACGTAAAAGAATTAAAATCTAAAAAACTTGTGTCTGGTCCAAAATTAGGAAAAGGCATCTTAATAAATTTTCTATAAGCGTCTAAACGATAATTAAGCATCCATTCAGGCTCGTTCTTTGCTTTAGAAATTGCTCTAACAACATCTTCATTTAAGCCTTTTCCAGTTGTATAAATACTATCTATATTATCTTTAAAATCATATTGATATTCTTTATCAACTTTTAAATTATCCTTATTGCTCATTTTTGTTATCCCCACTTGAAGGATCTAATAAAGATTCCACACCTCTAAATCCTATTGTCGCGCATTTAATTCTCGCGGCTTGTTTATGTGTATTATGAAATGCAACCAACTCTTCCAAGCAACTATCATCATATTCTTTTTCAAAAATCATATTTTCATATTGCTTAATAATATAAAGAGCTTCTTCTTTAGTTTTGCCTTCGATCATTCCACATAAAATATCAGTACTAGCTGTTGAAATTGCACAAGCAACTCCATCAAACATAGCTTCTTTAATTTTGTCATCTTCAACTTTAAGATATATCGTAATATCATCGACACAACTATCACTATCCATACGAATAGTGAGGTAGCCATCGACATTTTCTGGTTTTCTTTTATTTAATGGGTTTGAATAATGATCCATGATTATTTCACGCATCATGTTAGAATCAAGAGAAATAGGCATCTAAGAAATTACCTCCATTTTTAAGAGCATCATATAATTCATCAATTTCCTCTTTTGTGTTATAAAAATAGAAACTGATTCTTACTGTTGCTGTTGTTTTTAAAACATCTTTTAATAATTTTGCACAATGTTCGCCGCTTCTTACACAAATATGCTTGCTGTTTAAATAACTTGCCTCGTCTTGTGCAAATACACCCTTAACGTTAACAGTTATTATCCCTGTATCGGCAGTTGGGTTATAAATAATTAAATTGTCTAAAGTGCTTAATTTCGAAATCGCATAATCATGTAATTCTTGTTCATAATGTTCGATATTATCCAATCCAATATTCATTAAATAATCAATTGCAGCATCAAGACCATAAATAGCACTTAAATTCATTGTTCCAGCTTCGAATTTTGCCGGTGGTTCAAGGTAAGCGACATTACCACACATATCAAATCTAGCATTTTGTCCGCCGCCAGTCATAAAAGGATCTGTTTTTCTTAATAAATCAAATTTTCCGTAAAGAATACCAATTCCTGTTGGACCACACATTTTATGGCCACTAAAAGCTAAGAAATCGCAGTCCAAATCTTTAACATCAATTTTGATATGAGGTGCGCTTTGAGCAGCATCGCAAATCAAAATAGCGTTGTGCTCATGTGCAATTTTAGCTAATGATTTAATATCATTTTTATATCCAAGAACATTAGTTACTTGTGCAACGCTAACAATTTTTGTATTAGCATTAATAGCTTTTTCTAGATTTTCAGGGAGAAGTCTTCCTTCTTTAGTTAGTGGGATATATTTAATTGTTGCGCCAGTTAATTCAGCAACTTTAAACCAAGGCAAAACGTTGCTAGCGTGTTCTGCTTCCGTCAATAAAATCTCATCACCTTTTTTTAGAAATTTAGCACCATAACCAAAGGCGACAAGATTCATAGACATTGAGCATCCACTAGTAAAAACAACTTCAGTTTTGTTTGCGTTTATAAAACTAGCAACTTTGTTTCTACAATGATCGACTTCAGTATCAACTTTATACGCTAAATCATAATCACCTCTATGAGAATTCGCACACTCTTCAGAATAATACTTAGAACAAGCATCAATAACACAATATGGTTTAAATGTAGTCGCAGCATTATCAAAATAGATAAGAGACTTATCGCTATCATCGCTTTGTTTATTTAACATAGGGAAATCTTTTCGTATTTTCTCTACATTTATTTTGTCTAACTTGATCATTAAAAATCACCTTCTACATATTGAATAATTTTATCTTTTTCTTCATCGTCAAATTTTTCTTTAATTGGCAATAAATAGCCAGTGGTAATAAGTTTTCTAGCTTCCTCAATAGTTAAGCCTCTACTTAGCAAATAAAATATATGACTTGAATTTAAAGAGCCGATTGCACAGGCATGGCTTGCAATAATGTCATCACAATCAATCTTTAAGATCGGATTAGCAATAGCTCGTGAAGTTTCGTCAAATAAAATTACTTTTACCTTTTGATGAGTTTCAGACTTAGTCATGTCTTTTTCAATATGTGATACCCCATTTATCTTTAAAAAACTTTCATTCATAGCAACACCAAAGCATTCAAAATTTGAATAAGTGTTGTTTGATTTGTGATCAAATGAGATATCATATTTTTTCTTTTCGGAATTCTTTCCTAATGTAGTAAATTCAAAATTGGTTTTAGCATGTTCACCAAGTAACTCAACATTTGATTGGACACTAGTATCACCATTAGTATAATCCGCAAAAAATACTTCCAAATTTGAGTTATTATTTAATAAAGCGTGCATTTTAACGTCTTTTTTATTATTTTCTAAAAGGAATCTAACTACACAATTCGAATTATTTCCTTGAATTATATCGACATTAATCAAATCTTTAAAATTAACAAAATCTATTGTTACATTCGCATTTTCTTCGATAAAAATTTGTGTAAATTCATCATTAAAGTCAGTAAGTGAAATCCTTACTTTATCAGTTCCTTTAATGCTGAACGTATTAGAATTATTTTGCATTTTCATTTTTAATAATCTCTTTAGTTGCACAAACGCCAATAGATACTTTATTCATTGTTTTTTCTTCTTTTTCGACTTCAATGCCTAATTCATCCTTAATCCATTCATAGCCTTCTTTATCAATACGCTTATAAATTTCTGGACTGCCTTCTACTGCAACTCTTCCATTAACAATTACAACAGATCTTGTTGGTTGAACAAGTTCAAATAATCTTGCGTAGTGCGAAATAATTAAAAAGCCAGTATGTTTCTCTTCAAATTGTTTATTAATACATTCACTAACAATATTAATCGCATCAACATCTAACCCGCTATCAATTTCATCCAACATAGCTATTTGAGGATTTAATAATAGCATTTGTAAAATTTCATTTCTCTTTTTTTCACCACCACTAAATCCATCATTCAAAGAACGATTGAACATATCGAAAGGAATTTTAACTTCTTTCGATGCATTATCTAACACTTTATAAAATTGATACAAGGACATTCTTTTTTCTGAGTGTTCATTTATTGCAGCTTTTAAAAAATCTGCGCTATTAACACCTGGTATTTCACTTGGATTTTGAAAGCACAAAAAGAGTCCTTTCTTACTTCTTGTAGGAACATCCATTTTCAAGACATCTTCTCCATCTAGTAAAATTTCACCTTCAGTAACTTTGTAACGTGGATTACCCATTATTGCGTTTAATAAAGTACTTTTACCATGTCCGTTAGGACCTAATAAAGCAACTTTTTCACCCTCATGGATTTCAAGATTTACACCCTTTAAAATTTCCATATTTTCTACTTTGACATGTAAATTTTTAATAGTTAAAGTTTTCATTTTTCTACCCTCAAGTAATAAATTTTATATCATATTACTCATAAATGCTAACAATATAAACTCTTTTTTTAAAATATCTTTTTCTAAATGTAAAATTTATTTTTTATTTTGTGATAAAGCAAAGAAATTTCAATAAAAACGTTTATTTTTTTACACTAAATTAATTTTACATTATAATAATATAAGTCAAAAAGTGGTTGAGTTCTTTATACTTATAGTATAAAATTAATAACGCTATTTGATTGAGCAATATTTTTTTATTTTGAAAGGAAAACGATATGAAGAATGGAAAAAAAGCAATCAGTTTAATGCTCACAGCATTGACTGTAGTTTCACTCTCAAGTTGTTTTGATGTTACTTCAGGAGATGAAGGCGAAATTTTAAACTATACCTATAACGGACAAAGTTTAAAAATTACTACACAAGATATCGTAGACAAATATCTTAGTGAAAACAAAACTGAGCACGCAAAAGCATATTATGATGCATTGTACGAAGTTGTTGTTCGTGCAAACTTTGAAAAGGGTGGATTATTAGAAAAATATAAATCAGCTGTCGAAAGTACTGCTAATCAAAGCGTTTTAAACGCAAAAGATGAAGCTGATAATAGTGGAAAGAGTTGGCATGATTATTTGGTTGAAAAAGGCTATAATGATGACACTACTAACGATGAACAAAAAGAAAAAGAATTTTATCTTGATCAATTATTCACCGCTATGGAAACACGCGTTACAGACGAATTTAATAATCAATTCAACACATGGAAAATGGATGATGTAGACAGTGCTGCGCAACAAAAATACAATACACTTTGGGGTGAAAACGGCTTTATTAATGAAAAATTACCATATCACGTAAAGCATATTTTAGTTAAAGTAGATGCTACTGAAACTACAGGTAAATATTCACGTGGCCACATTTCAAGCGCTAATGTCGAAAAGCTTTATCAAACGATAACAAGTTTAGTAAACGGCGATGAATTCGGTGAAGTCGCTAAAAATTATTCTGATGATCCACGAAGTGCTTCAAAAGGCGGAGAATATATTATGAATATCGATACCGGCTTTGTTGATGAGTTCCAAATGGGTATTTATGCATATGATACATTACTTTCAGCTGGTGCTGATGGAAAATCAATGTACGCAAATGAACCAAATTACGCTGAAAAGAAAGAAAAGCTTAATTTACCAGGCGCTACTTCTGACAACGATGGTCAAATCGCTAAAGAAATCAAAGATTTAGGTGCATCTTTTATTCCTTATGGCGTCGTTGAAAAAATGTATGAAGATAAGGATAAAGAAAAAACTAAAGATGGAATTTCTATCTATAACGGTGATGCAGATTATTTCCCAAGAAATATTTATTTTAACAAATATTTCCAAAATCGTAATGTTGCTTTCATCACACCAGAAGCTGCTTGGCAAACAAGCGATCTAACATTAGGTACTGGTGATTCTGGATATAGACAAGTTACTGATAACGTTACAAATAAAAAAGTATTTACTGATATCAATGATAAGGGTAATTATGCCACTAAAAAAGCAAATGATTCTACATTAAGTGAAGAACAATTAAAGAATTTCCACGAAATCAAATTTACCGACGGAACATCTAAAAATGTTCTTTGTGATAATGAAGGAAATCCTATCCTCGTAGTAAGAAATCAAGAATCATCAGCTGGTATTCATTTAATTGTAATCGAAAGATCTGCTTTCGATGAAACAGATAAGCATTTTGATGCTAAAGCATATATTGAACAAGGCGCAAAAGGAAGCGAGGAAGAAGTTAAAAACCATTACGCTACTAAATTAAATGAATATTATGCAACAGATAATCCAAAGAAAAAAGATGGTTATGATGAGACAACAAATAAACCTTATTATGTAAACGCATTCCCTGGATATGATTCAGGAGCTCAAACTGGTTATATTCCAAAGAAGACATTCGTACAAAATAATATCGTTACTGAAGGCGATAAGAGTAAGAACGACGTCTATCATACAGTATCTGAATACAACGCAAGAGTTCAAACTATCAAAGATGAATTAGATAAAATGAAAGAAATCACTAAATTTAGCAAATACGAATGGCTAAATGATGATGAAGGCCGTGAAGGTTACAAAACTATCAAATTAAATGATGAAAAAACTCAAGCTTTAGTTGAAAAATATATTGATACAACAATTGATACAACAACTAGAAATAACTTAAAAGCTATTCAAGATAGATGGTATCAATACGCAGCTGCACTTAAGCAACAAACAAACGAACGTAAATACAATTTGTTACCTGAAATTCTTGCAGCAGATTACGGAAATGTTGAATTGTATAAAAAAGGTCAACCTGGATATAATCCAAAATATGATTCAATCAACGGAAACACTAGCAATCCTGGTGTTTCTGAAGCAGAGTAAAAAGGAGAACACTAAGATATGAAAAAAAGAAATTTATTACTTACATTAGCATGTTCTACTTTATTACTTAGTTCATGTAGTAAAGTCGTAGCAACCTATCCTAATGGAAACGAAAATTTTACTAATGCGACAATTGAGTTAGATCATAATACCCTCGACACAATATACGATATTATCAAAGGTACTGATGCTGATGCTTACGCTACTACTGTTAGTGATATATTAACTAGTCAACTAGCTAAAGCGGTTTTAGGACAATACAATATTAAAGGATTAAGTAACGGTGACATCGAAGTTCAATTAATCGGATACGATGTCGACGAAAAAGGAAATGAAGTTTCAGCACAAGCTAAACAAGATTTTATTAATTCACATCCAGCATATAACAATTGGAAATCGAGTTCATACAAGCTTGCTTTAGAAGAAAATTCTCCATCAAAAGAAGATTTCGAAAAACGTATTAGTGTTATTAAAGAATTAATTAAAAAACAAATTATCACCTCAATTTGGACAGAAGCTAACGCCACTGCCTA
>CAUWDL010000015.1:0-17574 GCA_963557285.1 uncultured Bacilli bacterium
GTTCTCTACCATGAATTACAGGGAGCGCGTAAAACGGGCTCAGGAATGTCTTGATTTTATAAATGTATTTGTTATTAACCTCTAAAGGGTAATAATCCACAAATAAAAAAGGAGAATGTGATGTTTCAAAAATGGATAATAGAATTTTTAATTTTTTTGGAGGTACACATTCTCCGCTTATGCAATTATTATATGACAATAATTTAAATATATAAAGACATATTTAAAAATGAGTCTTAAGAACATCAACCGTTCCTAAGACTCATTTTATTATTTTTTAAATATTTTTAATGATCTATCAATTATTATTACGATTAATGCAGCAACAGAAATACAAGCACTCGTTATAAAAGTAATTCTAAAAGCATTAATCCATCCAGGTTCATGAACAATAATTTTTGTATCAGACCCTATAAAATTCATAGCATTGCTATTAGCAACCGTATAAAGAATTCTTCTTGCACTTTGTCTATAAGCTTGAGCTAAGAATCCATATTGACCATTTTGTGGTCCAAAACTAGAAATTTGATTAACAGCATTTCCATCTGGTAAATCAGTTCCTGCTAATGCACCATATGTTAAATTCATTCCACCGCTAGGATAGAAATCAGTAACAGCAAATCCTCTCATTCCAAGTTCACCTCTTAGGCATTTTGTCATTAGATTAAAGTTGTTACCGCTCCAACCACTACCAATATTATTAAATGAATTCATAACATTCATAGCGTCACCAATTTCAATAGCGAGTTCAAATGGTCTAATATACGTTTCACGCATTGTTTGCTCAGTAAGCCATGTATTATAGCTTGTTCTAGATGTTTCTTGATCGTTTAAAATAAAGTGTTTGTTATAAACGTAAAGTCCCTTACTTTGAGCGCCTAATGATTCATATCCACCAATTACGCCTGTTAAGTATGGATCTTCGCTATAATATTCTCCAGCACGTCCATGGTATGGATTTCTATGAAGTCCTAAACCAAATCCATACAATCCACTAGCACCACTCCATAGTCCATCTTCACCAATAGCTTGTCCTACCGCATAAGATAAATCATTATTAAATGTTGCGGCAATTATTCCTTCACATGGATAGCCTGTTGGATTGTGATTTCTATCACCTGAATCAAATTTATCTGCAAAGCCAACTGATTTAAGACCTTGGCCACCATCAATTGACATATCAAACTTCCAGCTAATTGCGTTACTTGCGTTAACATCGTTAGTTTGAGGTTTACCAATTCTTTCAATCGCTTCAGTCTTTCTTAATCCACTTCCAACTAATTTGCATGTTTCTTCCCGAGTTAATTGATCTAAGAATGTTTCCCATTTAGCTTTACTTTCTTCGGTAGCACCTTGACTATCTTCGTATTCAACTCCAATCATCTCTGATAACTGAATAACTTTGTCTTTAGTAACGCCGTATTTAGGATATTCATCTCCAAAATATTCCACAATCTCAGGATAATTTTTCTTAGCGTTTTCAACAGTAAAGTTCTTACCTTTGTTTAAAGTCGCTGCTTCGTTCATCTTTCCTTTTAATGTAACTACTTGGTTTCTTGCATCATCATAAGTATCATTCCAATTACTTCTTGATGCATACTTAACTGCGTTAGTATCACCACTAGCTTTATTAGGATCGCTATCATCAAATAAATTTGTAACTTTTTCGTTCCCTTTTGTCCAATATTCATAGGTTTTGCTGCGATTTTCATTAACTTTAATGATTTTTGCCTTGCTTGCATTACCAGCTCCAAATGTAGAATCAATTAACGAATTATTAATTGCAATGCCATTATTTTTCTTTGCTAATGCGATATTATTAACAGCTTCATGGCTATTAGTCGCAGCCGTTAAATAATAATCTCCAGCACTTAAAACGTAATTATTTAAAGTCCCATCATAGCTGGCAAAAGTTTTATTTGCATCAACTTTGATTTTTAATGTTTCTTTTTCTCCAGGCTTTAATTTTTTAGTTTTTCCATATCCAACTAACTCAGCACTAGCTTTTTCAACTCCATGAGTTTTGTCAGTTTCAAGATAAGGCTTATTAACATAAAGTTCAATTGTTTCCTTAGCAGCGTATTTTCCAGTATTTGTTACATCAACGCTAACAACATAATCATCACCAGGTTTTCTTAACTTAGAATCTTCAACTTTTGTTCCATTATCTAAATAATTTTTACTAGGATTAGTATCAAGTTCTATATCAGTAATCTTATAATCAAAAGTTGAATAAGATAATCCATATCCGAAAGGATAAGAAATAGTATCAAGATAATTAAATTCGTTATTTGGATTGCTTAATAAAGTGTCTTCATATCTTGTTTCAGCATACTTATATCCAACATAAATACCTTCTTGCAAAAGTACATTAATATCTCTTGCGTAATAAGTATCACTTGGAACTTTTTCTTTAGATGTGAACCAAGTTGTAGATAAACCTCCACTTGGACTCACTTTTCCAGTTAATATCTCTGCAACTGCTTTAATTCCATCGCTTCCTGGATAGCCAATCCACATTGCAGCATCTACGCTATATTTATCAAATACTTCACGTAAATTTTCCATTACTGGATTTGCTTGATTAATTAAAACTACAATTTTCTTAAGTTTGCCTTCATCTTTAAGTTTCTTCATTCCATCTAAAACACTAATTTCATTATCAGTAAGTTTTAGATAATCACCATCTTTTGCACCTAATGACTCAGCGCCACTTCTTGGCAAATCAATTCCTTCGTTAGTCATTCTGCCAGTTATAAAAATTCCAGTATTATAGTTTGAATCGGATTTAGAATCAGGCAAAGCACTCCAAGGAGCTCCATTAATATTAGCGTTGACACCATTAGTATTAGTTAAATTGTCGTAAATATTAATATAGTCTTTTCTATGATAACTTTGATTAGCAGGATCCTTATACCAAGAAGCTAAATCTTCATTGATTGATAATCCAGCATTTTTAAATTCTTGATCGAAATATTGTTGTCTTTCCTTATTAATTTTTACTTCTCCTGCACCATCAAGAGAATACATTGGATTATAAGCAGTGACTCCAAATAAACTTACTTTGTCTTTGCTAACATTTAAAGGTAAAGCGTTATTATCGTTTTTAAGTAATACTGCGCCCTCACTTTCAGCAGCTTTTGCTACTTCTCCACTACCATTAAGAACATCTTGTACTGATTTTTACCATGTTTTATATCTTACTGGTGCTTTACCAGTGTTAATTGTCTCTGTATATCCATTATCTCCAAAGAAATTTCCTAAATAGCTTTTTAATACATCGTTTTTGCTTAGTTCACAAACTAGTAAACTTAATCCAGTAGCGATAACGCCTAAATTTAAAACAATTTTTGAAGCAAGTGTAACTTTTTTCATATTGTTCACCTAAATTAAAACCTTTCCTTCTTGTGATTTAAAATCATCTGTTAATCGTAAGTAGCTTAATACATTGCTAATTATTGCAAGGATTAACAAGAAAACTGCAACAATAAGTATTGGCCAAATATAAGGAACAGCAAATAAAGAATCAATCTCCATAAGTTGAGACATAATATACTCATAAATGATTATTACGAAATAGATAAAAGCACTAAAGTTTAATATGCCCATAATTGAGCAGCCCAACTTATCTTTTTGAAATAAACTTAAAGCTATATAGCTAAGTCCACTTAATAAAATTATGAAAAATAAAAGTACGCTGAAGTAAGATCCATTTTCAAAATTCATAAAACAGCCAAGATAAACAAATGATAATCCAATAGTTAATAAAGCTACAACAAATGCAATATAACTACCTACTTTTTTCTTTCTAAAGAAATTTATTAATCTATTCTTCATATACTAATCTTCCTATTTATTATATTTAACAGACATAGCTAAAACCATATTTAGACCATTTTTAAGGTCAGCTTTAACTTTATATAACATCAAAATATTCCCATTGCCTTTACTATATGTAGGATTAACTTCAATAGTTTTACTTTGATGTGGATCAAGAGTTAATTCAAAGTGATTATTTTTGCAACTATTAATATCACTTCCACTATTTACAAAATATACATCAAAAGAAATTCTTTCATCTCCATTATTTTGATAATGAAGTTTATATGAATGAGTTCCAGCTACAACACTAGTTTTTGGAGCAGTAATAGTTCTAAATTCACCAGTAGTTTTCATCTCGCCATTATATTTAATTCTTACGCCTTCTTCATCAAATCCATTTTCTAATTTAACAACTTCTTTTGATGAATCAAATGTTGCATTATATCCAGGCTTTGTACCACATGTTTTTTCGAAATTTGTCTCAACAATGCCGTTTTTGCAAAGATTTGGGATTCCATTGCCTTGTCCTGAATTAGAATACAAGCGCATATAACCTGTTTCTGCTTTAAAATATGGTCTAATAGTTAAATCCTTCTTAGGCATTCTAAAATCGCTTAATTTAACACGTTTATTATCGTAAGTAACTCCTTCAATTTCTCTTGAAGTTGTATTTTTAATTGCAGGTAATTGCTCTCCTTCAAAAAGCTTGATTGTGTTTGACTCATTAAACGAAACACCACTTGTACCATCTAATGTAAGAGTATATTTTTCTGTTTGGTCATAAATTTCTTTTTCAAAAATTTGAATACTAAGATTCATATTATGGATATTAGTAACTGGTAAAATAGCAGTCATAATATTATTATTCTTATTTATTAAAGTTATCTCAATATTAGTTTCTTTTGTTTCATTAGGTTTTATTGTTAATGCATCACTATAGACTGCACCATCTTTAACATCTAATTTTGTGCCACCTTGAAGCATAGCAAGTTTAAAGCTAATATCTTCAGTTCCTTTATTAGTTAATTTGAATTTAAATGAATATTTTTGTCCTGCACGAATCGCAATATTTGCTTTACTTAACATTCTAATATATTCATCATTTTTGAATTCTCCTTGATGCGTTAAAAGGACACTTTCTTCGTTATTAATGAATTCTAAATGAGAACTAAAAGTCTTTAAATCTAAGCCACTAGATTGAGGATTATTAGCGTTACTAACTTTATCATAATAATCAGGTGCTTTAGTTGGTTTGCCACTTAATGCTTCAATATAATTTTGTTCTTCATGTTCGAAATAAGGTGAAATTGTTACACCACCTTCACTTAAACGCGTATTACTATCAACTTTAATAGGATTTTCTCCATGAATATACCAGCCTTTTAACTTTCTATTGGTTGTATTAGTAATTTCTTTTTCAGTAGGTAGAATTAATGGTTTATTTGCTTCTCCAGTTAATTTGTAAGTTGGAGCTACAGTAAATCCACTTGGTAAGTCTAAAGTAATTTTACTTTCGACAACAGGTTTAGGTGGATTAACGGTTTGAGGCTCTTTAATATCTAATTTCTTAGCTGCAATAGAGATGCCTAATTCCATATTTTTCATGCTTTCATCTGCGACAATATACGTTAATGTATTTGCATTGTTGCCAAGTTTATATTGTGGATTTGGTGAAGTATGCATACTTTCTCCGGCCTCTAAATCAATATCTACTCTATATCTATCTTCGTAAGCTAAATTACCATTTTTATATTCGCTAGATGCACCAATTTGATATAGCGATAGATGGATTGGTTCTTTTCCTAAATTGCTAAAATTAAACGCATATTCAATAACAGCAGTTTGGCCTTTTTCAATTGATGCAGTTAACGAACAACTTGTATCAAGTCTAATAGCACTATCTTTAGTGATTGGACTCGTTTCTTTTAAAATGCTACCGTTAACTAAATATCCATCCTTTCCTCCTGATATAAGTTGATTGCCACTATATCTAATAGTTTTATTTTAACTGACACTTCCTGGAACACCATCAAAATTAAAGTATGTATTAGATCCACTTCCTAAATTTAACGAAGTGAAGCCATCTTGTACATCAAAATAAGTAATAATAGTTAATGCTTTTCTAGGCATATTAAATTCTTCTAAAGGTCTAGGATTAATATATTTTCCATCTTGAGTCACTTCAGCAAAGCCTTTAATCTTTCTAGTTTCACCAACTTTACTTAAATCTAAATCTTCTAATTTAATGCTTTCACCTGATTTTAATTCTTTAGTTCTGCTTCCATCTTTAAATGTTATATTGCTACTTTCATCAAGTGTTAACGTATAGGTCTTATTAGGATCTACATCATCTGGTACGTAATCTGGAACAACATCAAAATCATCACCATAATTAGGACGAGGATTCTCTGTATCCTGCGCATCCCCGATTGTGACATCATTATTATTTTGTGTATTGTCATCATTAGAATTATCATCTGGATTAGGTGATTCTCCGCAACCAGTTAAAAGAACTCCAAAAACACCTAATAACGATAAAGTTTTAAGAATTTTAACTTTGTCTTTCATTTAATTTAACTCCCACATTAAAGCGTATTAAAAAATTAATACGCAGTAAAATCATATTAATATTATTGAAACAATTTTTAAAAGTAAACAAAAATATTTGCAAGATTATCTATAAAATGTTTGTAATTATTTTTATCTATTCAGTATTTTTTTATCGAATTTTTTCATTTTTTAGCTTAAATTTAAAGCAAAAACGGCATATTTATTCATATTTATACTGTTTTTAACCTAGAGAAATTTATCATCAATAAGTGTAAAAAATGCAATGTTTTTTGTAAAACATTGCATTAATAACTAATATTATTTTTATTTTTTTATTTGCTATTTTAATTTGTTTTTTTATTTGTAAAAGGTACATCAGCCATAGCAAATTTATAGTTTTTCATTTCATCAAAAGTAAGCCATTTTGCATTTTTATGTTCTGTTAATTCAAGTTCCCCACTAATCAATTTACATTTATAGCCATATAATGTTATAGAAAAAGCATCATATCCATTAGTTTCTGGATATGTATATGAGCTTTCTCCTAAGTACTTAATAGGCATTACAATTGATTTGAGCTCTTCTTTTATTTCTCTTACAATAGTTTCTTCGTGCGATTCGCCTTTTTCTACTTTACCACCTGGAAATTCCCAATACCCTTCTAAACTCCTTCCTGGTCCTCTTTGTAAACAAAAAATTTGGCCTTTATTATTTTCAATAAGAGCGCATACTACTTCGTAATGTTTCATACAATGTGTTCCTTTTCATCTGGTATCTCAAAGTCTAATAAATATTCATCAGTAACTGGATTATCTAAAAGTATATTAAATAGTAATGTAGGATTTTCAGTTTCTTTGCCTACTAATTTGCTAACAACTATTGATTCCTTTATAAATTGAAATCTACCGGTGCCAAAATACGTGAATGGCAACGTGACACCATCTTCTTTATCCATTTTTCTAACAAACAAATGAACAGTTTTCGCATTCATTAATTTTTGCCCTATTAATGAATTAATCGTTACTCCGTTTTCGCTTTCCCGTTGAAATGTTGAGCGGTCAATAAACTTATCTTTATAATTTGTTCTTTCTTCTTTACGTTTGTCTTTTTTAAGTCCAACAAAGCAATAAATTTCTCCATTATCGTACAATTTAGTTCCTTTCATAAAGAAATCATTGTCTTCTAGCAGGATACGCATAATCTGATTTTTTTGATAATTGCCATATAGCTTAAAATTACCATTGAATTCATCAAATTCTATGCTATATCTAGTAAGCCCATATTCCAACAAGTCATTTAAGTAGTCTTCAAAGGAGATATTATATTCTCCAATATTAAGGAGATTATCTTCTGTCATCAATTTTTCTTTTATCAAATAATTTCTAGCATTCTCTAAACTTTTATTCGAAACATGTGATGTATATCCATTTAATCTATTAAAGTCTAAACTGCCATTTTTAAATATATCTTCAATAATTATATATTCATCAGGTCTTGTAAGTGGTAAATAATCACTCAAAAGGTTTATAAAATTTATTTGTTTTTCAGTAAAAATAGGGACATCAACCTTAATTTTTGATAAAAAATTATAGTATGAGCAATTTTTTGTAGTACCAGTCTTCGCTTTTAAAAATTTAATCAAATCAGGAGCGCATTCATTATTTAAATAATCCATATGTGAAGGATACGTATCAGTTTTTATATAATTCTTAAAATTTTCAAACTCCTTAATCAGAAATTTATTACTATTAAAATTAGTCTTATTTAAGTAATTTATAATTTCTTCTCTAGAAAGTTCGTCAATATTAATTACCACACCAGGAATATTTAATGCAGTAAAATTCGTATTTAATAAGTCCCTGAGGTAAGCTTTTTCAATAAAATTATTGTTGCTTAATTTTCCTAAAGCAAAAGCAATCTGAACAGAACGGTCATAGTTGTTTCCAATAAAGTCAAGAACAGTTAAATACTTCTTACCATCGCATTTTCTTAAACCTCGTCCTAATTGTTGTAGAAAAATTGTTGATGATTCAGTCGGTCTTAAAAATAAGACCATATTTAATCTTGGGATATCAACACCTTCATTTAAAATATCTACCGTACAAATAATTTGTAACTGATTCGAATCATTTTGCAAATTATCAAAAGCTTTAATTCTTTCACCAACATCATTATCACCAGTTAAGGCAATTGCTGGTATACCATGTTCAGTAAAAGCTTCTGCCATGGTTCTTGCATGATTAATTGAATTACAAAAAGCAATACACTTCAATTTATCATTTGGCAAATGCTTATTTATATTCTTTATTATAAAATCAATATTTTCTGTTTTAGCAATATCACGTGAAATCATTGATTTTTCTTTTAATGAATAGTTGACTAAGTTATCTCTTATACCATAATAATGAAAAGGTACAACTAAGTTATCCATAATCGCATCTCTAAGTCTTAGTTCGAATGGTACATTATAGTCAAAAAGCTCAAAAACATCTTCATTATCCATACGCTCTGGAGTGGCTGTTAACCCTAACAAAAATTCAGGCTGAAAATAATTAATTATTTTTTTATAAGAACTTGCGCTAGAGTGATGGCACTCATCGATTACAATATAATCAAATTCTTCAGGATTAAAAATATCAAGATGATTAGCTATCATTATGTTCGAAGCGAAAATAAAATCACAATCTACTTCCTTATTATCGCCAACAAATAAGCCATATGATCTATTTGCTCCGAAAACTTTTTTAAACGTTTCCATAGCTTCCTTTAATATAGCATCTCTGTGCACAATAAATAACAATCTTTTTGCATCAAAATTTCTAGCATCAAATGCAGCTAAATAAGTTTTACCCGAACCAGTAGCAGCTACAATTAAAGCTCTTTCAACGCCTTGATCACGGAAATTTCTAATTTCTTTTAACGCTTTCCTTTGCATCATATTTGGTTTTATTTCGAGCAAATTAGGATCGAAATAATCCATATCCCATTTTTCAATAGCGTAATTAAGAGCATTAGCATAATTAGAAATTAGCTCGTCATTAAGCAATAGCGTCTTGCTTTTTAAATATTCAAATTCTTCTTTTGCTGCTTCAAAACTTGAAAAAGAAACACTAGATTTTAGCGATACATTCCATTCTATATTCTTAAGTAACGCAAATCTTGTTATATTTGAAGAGCCAACAATAAATTCATATTGATTGTCATATTCAAAAAGATATCCTTTAGAGTGGAATCCACTATCTCCAAAGCATTGACTATCTAGAAAACAAAGAAAATTAGGATATTTCTTCATTAAGCTCAATAGTATTTTTAAACTCGCTATATCAGTAAAATTTTGATAAGTTGATGTTATTAATTGTCCAATTGCGCCACGCTTTAAAGCTTGTTCTATAGATTTTATTATTAAAACTAAACCGGCTTTTTTAATAAAACTTACAGAAAATGAAAAACTTTTACATTCTTTTAAACATGAATTTATACGGTCAATAAATCTTTCATTTGTATAATTTGTTAAAAATTGATCTCTCTCTATCATTATTTTATTTTTAAACACTTCTGTTAAAAAAATAAGATCTTCATATCAATTTCGTTATCTTTTTAATAATATATACTTATTTTGCCCACTATGTCTTACTATTATCCAAATTAATATATTCGAAATTATAGAATTAAGTAAAAGAAAACTAGCTATTATAATAATTATTAAACAAAATGGAGTGTTTTCTAATACTTCATGATCCATTGCATTACTAGCAATATAGTCATATATAGTTATAACGAATAATATAAAAGTAATAAATGAAGTGCACTCTAACAAACTAATACCTACTTTATCTATATCAAAGAAAGAACATATAAAAAAGCTAATTACACCAACTAACGGTAATAAAGCTACAAAGAACGAGAAATAAATTCCGTTCTCTAGATTACCAATATACAAAAAATATAAAGCGCTTGTTGTAATGGTTAATAGTGATACTATAACCATTATATAGTAACTGATGTTTCTATTTTTAAAGTATTTCTTTACTAAATTCATACTCAATCCTGTCGTGATTATATGAAATAAAATGGTTTTTAGTAAATACTTCAGCCAATTAATTAAGTCTAAATTGAAGTTAGAATAATTAAAAAATGAAATTTATTTCTACTAAATTACTTGTGTATATGAAGTGAGTAAAAGAAAAGCCCATGAATCAATCATGAGCTATAACATTAATTATCACTTCTAGCGTAGCCGTTTTTCATATTACAGCTTACTGCATAAAGAACTTTATCTAAGGCTTTATCAGTTTGTACTCTTGCCATTTTAGCAATTTCTTCATTTGCCTTATTTAAGTCCGCATTTTCCAAATTATCATATTTATTAATTAATCGGTGTCCTTCTTCAGCACATGCGTTTTGGTAACGTTCAATATGAATATTAGTAACTTGGAAATGTGAATCAGCTAAAGCGCCAATGATTCTACTGCTCCAATAGAAATTGTTAGTATTTGGCGTTAATGTAGTATTGTTAAAATACGCTGGTATTCTTTCTACATTAGCATATAAAGGGATAAACGCATTAAAAACATTAGATCCAAAGCAGATCCATTCAATAGCTGCCTTAGCTTTTGGCACATCATTTCTTATTTGTGCGCAAGACATAAATGATGTTCTGCTAATTCCAATTGGACGATAAGCTCCTCTCCATTCTACTGGCCCATACTTAGCATATGGATCATATTTAGTTCCTTGGTAATGTGAAGAAAGAATATACTTTACATCTTCAACTGTAATCTTTTTTTCTGGAACCATTGACCAAGGTAAATCATCATCAAGTGGTCCATAATCTTTTTCATCTAAAGTAAAAGTTTTAGGATTAAAATAATGAAGCATAAACCAAGCTCTTGGAGTGTTATAAACATGATCACTATCATCATGACTACCAAATGCTACTCTAGGATTAAAATTTTCTTTATCAAAGTTTAAATCTAGGTGATTCTTTGCTATAAAGTCTAATAAATCATTTGAACACATATTTTCTTTTTGCTCGCCAAAAGCATCATTAAAGTCAAAATGATCGAGGCCAAATTGATTAGGCATTACCACGTACTTGTCATCAGGAACTCTAACAGCAATCCAATGATGACCACCAATTGTTTCTAACCACCAAATTTCATCTTTATCACTAAAAGCAATACCATTACTTTCGTATGTTCCATATTTTTCAAGTAATTCACCTAAACGAATTACACCTTCTCTAGCAGAATGAATATATGGAAGAACTAAAACGACAAGGTCCTCTTCGCCGATTCCACCTGCTATCTCTTTTTTATTTCCTTTGTGTGGAGTAAAAGTAACTAATGGATCAGCACCTAATACCCTTGCATTGCTTGTAATAGTTTCTGTTGCAGACATTGATACATTTTCTTCATTAATGCCACTAGCTCCCCAAATGCCCTCGCTTTTATCAACGTTTGGCATCAATGTATATCTTAATGGATTTGTTGGCAAAGAAACTTTGCAATTGGATAATACTGACTTATATGGATTTTTTTGTTCCTTAGGTGAAACAACTACCATTTTCTTTGCATTAAAAACTCCTGTTGGTGAATCGTCGTTTCTAGCAACCAATGTCGAACCATCAAAGCTTGCTTTTTTACCAACTAAAATTGTTGTACATGCCATATTAAAACCTCCTATTAATACAATATATTTTAAGGCTATGAAAGTTATTTTAAAAGATTATCGCAAAGAAATTTATGTATCTATAGAAATAAAAAGAGATTACTATTTCTAATAATCTCTTCTAAAATAAATAACATTTGGTGCGCTAAACAAGACTCGAACTTGCACGAGTTACCTCAATGGCTTCTAAGACCATCGCGTATACCATTCCGCCATTAGCGCATATATACTTTAATATTTTACACTATATGCTTAAAAAGTTTAAGAAAAAAAGAAAAGTTAATCAGCGATTCATCATATAACAAATTCAAACATATCAACAAATCAACTGAAATTATATAAATAATCAACACTTTTATTAAAAATGTTGATTATTTAAGTTGACTTATATTTTTTTAATTAATAAAATGTACCTACATTGAGAAAAAATGTAGAAAATTGTATAGGGGCAGTTGACTATGAAGAATCCATTTAAAAACTTTAAATTAACAAAAAACGGTAAGAGACTATTAGTATTCTCTTTATTCGGCGCAATAACATTAGGATGCGCTTCCTCTACATTATTATTCATGGGTGGAAATGACTCAGAAAGTAATTCAAACGGTAATGTTGATGATGAAAATAATTCATCAGGAACAATAGATGAAGTTAAAAATAAATTATTCGAAAATTTAACTGCTGCTGATATGGACATTCAAAATCTAAAAGTTAGTGTTGGTGGTTTATTAAATTCAACTAATACTTTAGATATTGTTTTTAATGGCGGTGCTAACTACTTATCTTTTATGAAAGATCAAACTGGCAATGGTGATGTCAATTTAGAAGATGTTACAGCAAAATTTGGTGGAGTCATTGATATCGATATGAAAGATACTTCACTTAAAGACAACGTAATGCTAGATGAAAAGATCAAGGTTTATGCTCCAGGTTCCGGAACGATATATCTTGATTGGAACGACACAGGTTATACAATTAGTGGCAATTTTATTTCTTCAACATTAAAAGCAGTTACTTTATTTTTATCGTCTGAGCAAAATCAAAAATTGAATGGCTTATTAGAGCAAATCCAACAAATTGATATCTTATCTTTACTTCCAATGGTCGGCACAATCGGCGGTTCTTTAGCAAGTGATAAAGAAGTTTTGGAAAATGGAAATTTTAGATACAAAATTGAAATTCCTGGTTCATTAATTAGTAATACATTTCAAGATACAATTACAATTAATTTAGATTGTAATTCAAAAGGCGAATTAACAAATCTAAGCCTTAATTTACTAGCTATACCTATCAGTGGTAAAACTATCACATTATCAATGGGTACAGATAATATTAAAATGCACGGTATTAATTCTGGCACAAGCAATGAAATTATTGATGATTATAAAAACGGTTTAACCGGTAGTTCTTTAGAAGAATATTATACAAACAATCTAGATTCTACTCCAAACATTATTACAACAATTGGTAAAATGATGAAATCAAAGTCATTCCAATTTGATTATTCTTTAGATTTTAATGAATTTGCTCTTAATGATGCAGCACCAGCTTATATACCATCACTAGGAGATAAAAATGAGGCTGTTTCACATACTTTTAATGGAAAAATTCAAGGTGATTTTAAGGACGGTTTTAACAACGGAAATTATGGTTTTTCTATTAATAAAAGCGCTCATTTTGGCAATAATTTATCAGTTCAATATCAAGGCGGATTAAACGAAAACAACGCAAAAGGTATCTTAATTGGCTTAAACGGTACAAAAGGATATATGAGCGACGCTTCATTAAACGATTTATTTGGTATTGCTACAAATATAACAAAAGAGAATACAGTAGAAAGAACTTTTGCTACTTCTAATGATATTTTAAATAATAGCGTTATCGCTGATATAATTGCGGGTAACTATTATAAGTATAAAGAAATTTTAAAGAAAATAACCATTAAAAATGATATAGAAAATTCTGTTACTTTATCAATTCAAGTATTATTAGGTGGTTTAAATTTAAATATTCCTTTTCAGTTTGAATCAACTCCTGTTGAAATAAATATTAATTACAAGAACACTAATAACATGGAAAATAATTTAATTAATTATGTTGAATTAAAAAATGTTCCAATTAGAAGAGTTACTAGAAATGAATCAAATGTAGCAAAAACATATTTAGATGTTGCGACTTTGAAATTAAATTTAAGCAGTGTAGATAATAGCGGTTTAACACTTGTAACAAAAAATGATTTATCAAGTTATGTAGATTATAAAGCTGCTATTCCATTATTTAATTCTATTAGTGATGTCATTAAAAAGAAGCAATTTAATAGTGCTTATACATTAACTTATAATCACGCTTCAACTGATTATGTTTTTAAAGGAACGATGGCAGCTGATCTTAATGAAGCTACATTCAATTCTACTGCAGCATTAACCGATAAAAACTATGGAAAATATCGCTTAACAGCTGCTGCGAATATCAACGATATCGCACATAATGTCCAATTAGATTATATTCCAAATCCATCAAATAACGATCAAACATTATATTTCAACTATTATTCACAAAATCCTGACTATAGAACAAGATTAAGCTTAAATACTCAAACTATGTCGAATATGTTTGATGTTATTTCAACAATTATTGCTCAAAATAACAATCAGCAAGTTACACAAAGTACAGTTAATCAGTTAAATAAAGATATCTTTGGTAGTATCTCGCAAACATTAGACTCATTAACAGATTTTGTTAATGGCAATATTTGGAATATTCTAAAAATGGAATTACCTGCTGATAAAGTTAATATTTCAAATTTAGGAGATTCAAAAGATAAAATTAAAGTTTCAATAGATTTAAGTCTTTTCAACTCAACTTTAAATTCTGGTAAATTAGATTTAATATTAGGACAACAAGATAAGTATAGTGCTATTAATGTTGCAGTAAATATTCCTAACTCAAAAGATAAAATTAATTTCGCGTTCAATTTCGATGATTTTAATAAAACTTCTTTAGGATTAAGTGCAGATCAAATAAGCAAATACAAGGAAAGTGATTCCACAGTTAACGCTGTCATGAACATCTTAACAGGGAATTTCTTAGATTCATTCAATCTAGGAGGTTTTGTCTCTACCAAGAGACAGTCACCCAGGTATCAAAATCGATAGTATTCCATTTGATGAAGGCTCTACGAAAATAAAAGGCAAACTTGCCGTCGGATATAAAGACGGTAAGTTTTTTGACCAAAAAAGTCCTAATTACGATCAAGGATACGGAGCTTTAAGGTTTGATTTATCTCGCATGGAAGCCGGTAAAGAAGAAACATCAAGTTTAAACATACGATTAGAACCTGAAAGAATCCACAAAATTCCAAATGATTTAGGTATAAATTTTGCATATAGTGATTCTAAATTAGGTACAATTAACGCTTACACCTATAAAGAAAAGTCATTAATGAGTGCAATAAAATATTTAGCAGAATTTGTAAACGATCCTAATAATTCACAACACATTTTATATGGTTATATTTCTCAAATATCATCTATTTTAAACATGATTGCAGGATCACAACCATTAGCAATGAAAGATTCAAAAGAGGAAGTTAAAAAAACAGTTTTAGATAACTTATCAAAATTAGATCAATATATTGATTTTACTTCTAATGAGAAGTTTCAAGAGATTTTAAACAACTATACGACTAATCCAAACGCATTCCATTCATTAGAAAATACAATACGAATCACTTTAAATTTATCGTCTATTAACAATTTATTTACAGATCCTTTTGATGTTGTAATTGATTTTAACGGAACTAGTACTTCTTTAATAAATATCCGAATTGAAAATTTAAAACTAGGCAGCAAATTTGCGTTCTTTGATATAGGAATTATTGATGCTTATAATGGCGTCGAGGTTGATGAATCTAAGATTATAATCAAAGACCTAACTTTAAATATTCACAATCTTGCCGAAGACCATTATATTGATCTTTCAGATTTACCAATATTATTAAAAGTAGGAATTAATACTACAAAAAGCATGGAATATCACTTTACTGGCTATCTCAAAATTCCTCTTGTCGGTACTTATAATCTTGACTTTTATATTGAAATAAGTGATAAAGTAAATCCGAATACAAACATGCTCTATGTCAAAGCATATATAAAAGTTTACTACCCAAAGAAGCTTTCAGGATTTAAATATTATCAATACTTTACTGAATTATTTTTAGAAGAAAATATGATCTATATTAGAAAAACCATTTACCAATTGGGTTTTGGTGGATCTCATAACGGTAATAAAGTTGAATATTTTAAATGTACACAGGACCAGTTTTTAGCTGATTTGCCATATTATTTAGCTAAGTATATTATGGATAGTGATATGATTTATGATCAAATGATTAAAGACCAATCAACCTCCGCGGTTAAACCATTTGACTTTATCAAGTCGTTTAACAACATTAAAGATGTTAATGCAACCACTAGCCAATTTGTATTAAATGTACAAGGAAAGTTACCATTCTTATCAATAAGTATGTTCGGTCCAATAAATATTGAATACAACAAAAATACATTTATGATTAGCGGAATCTACGCAAAAATCGCAGTTATTTCTAATTTAACCGCTGTTGAACTAGATATTGATATGAAAGATAACTCTAATAAAGAAGCATACATAAACGATTATGATAGTATAATCAATTTATTTAAAACTGGTAGCTTATCATATTTAGGAAATAGATTAGATCATAATGACATGACAAATATTAAAATTGTTGAGTGCGCTAAAGATGTCTTTAATCCTATGGGTGAATCAATAATGCTGCCAAGATAATTAATTAATAAACGAGCAAGTCAGTTGGAGTAATTACGCCTTGTAAAGGCTCTAATTGCTTGGCGTTTTTTGTTACAAAAATCATCGGTAATCTTTTATTGAATTTTTCTTTAGATTTTAAAAACAATTCATTTAATGTTTCAATTTCTTCATTTAATGAAACAAATTCAAAACGATTATTCTGCATGTCATTAAATAAAACAAATGGTTTAATATCTGAAATAGTTGTTTCTTTATTCAAAGAGATATTTTTATATGCAATCGCCAAAAGAATATCACTATTAAATACACCAATGACAATATTAAATTCATTAAGAATAGGGATATTACTCACACCTTGATTATAGATAATATTAATTAATTCATATATTTTTGTTTCTAGTCGGGCATAATATAATTTATTAAAATTAATCATAACATCCTTTGCTAAAATAGGATTTTCTACATATTTAATTATTTCTTTTAAAGTTTCAAGAACATCGTTTGATACATAAAATAATGTATCGATTATTCCGCTTTCATGAACAACCAAATTTCTTATTTTTCTAATAGAATCTAATTTCTTAGAATAATCTCTTTCGATTTCTAAATCTGATTTTCTAAATTTATTAATGAGAAAATATATGTTTGATTCATCACTATATCTATCATATTTTGTTTCGACAAAAGCATCTAATTCATTATAAAGTTTTATAAATTCTTCATTATTAT
>CAUWDL010000016.1:0-17107 GCA_963557285.1 uncultured Bacilli bacterium
AATTGTATTTATATTCATTTTCCACTTATAAAAGCAATTTTCTAATGGTGTGTTTTATATCAGTTAAAGTTAATTAAATATACAATAAACATTTAAAGAAATAATGTTCCGCCAATTTAATATCAAATTACTCATTAAAATCATTTGACAACTAAGACAACAAAAATTAAAAATCGCATTTTTTCATCGTAAAGTAGAACAACAAATATATGTTTTAAGAATGTGAATAAATAAAAAATCTAGGTTTCCCCTAGATTTTTTATTTATATTTTTCAGCTTTAATAAATTCTTTTAATCTTTCTGTTTTAGGATTATTAAATACCTCTTTTGGATTTCCACTTTCAACTATATATCCTTTATCCATAAAAACAACTTTATTAGCTACGTTTTTTGCAAAATTCATTTCATGAGTTACTACTATCATAGTGATACCAGTTGTTGCTAATTCCTTCATAACATTTAAAACTTCTTCGACCATTTCAGGATCGAGTGCACTAGTTGGTTCGTCAAACAAAATTATTTCAGGATTAATACATAACGCTCTTGCAATAGCTACACGTTGTTTTTGACCACCACTTAATTCCCTAATTCGATAGTTCATTCTATCTTGCATATTAACACTAGTTAAATGTTTAATTGCAATTTCTTTAGCTTCATCATAGTTGCGATGTAGCACTTTAGTCTGAGCAAGAATACAATTGTCTAAAACATTGTAGTTTTCAAATAAATTGAAATTTTGAAAAACCATTGTTAAATGAGTTCTTATTTCATTAATTTCTTTTTGCTTAATTTGGAAACTTGGATATTCTTTAATCGCTTCTTCATATCTTACTTTGTCAAAATAATCAGATTTCTTAATCGGATTATTCTTTACTTTATGATATTCCTTTTTAGCTTCTTTAATTAAAGGTTTGAGTTCTTTATTTGTTTTATCCTCAATATATTTATTTTGGTAGATAGCTAAAGTGTCTTCTGTTCTAATAAGTTCTTCATTATGGAATTCAACTGCTTTTTTATATTCATCATAGTTAACAAAATCATCTTTACATTTATATATTTGGAAATAAGGTTTTCCATGAAAAGAGAGAGTACCTCTAGTTGGTTCTTCTAAAAGATTTAAGCATCTCAAAAAAGTTGATTTGCCACTTCCAGAAGGGCCAATAATAGCAATTACATCACCTTTATTAACATCTAAAGAAATATCTTTTAAAACTTTAGTTGTACCAAAGAATTTTGCCAAATTTGAAATTTTTAAGATAGGTTCGGACATATTAGAATTCTTCCTTTCTTCTTAAGCATCTAAATGGATTTAACGAGAATTTTACACCATCTAATTTCTTTTCAATTAATTTTAAACATCCACTAGCAATTAACGTTAATATCAAATAAATTCCAGCGAGAATTATATAGCACTCTAAGAAAGCGTATTCTCTTCCTGCAATTTGATTCATTCTGAAATAAAGTTCAGTAACAGCAATAACATTTAAAACACTTGAATCTTTAATGTTGACAATCAACTCATTGCCAATTGTAGGCAAAGCATTTCTAATAGCTTGTGGGAGAATAATGCTAAATGAAGTTCTTGCACTAGACATGCCTAAACTTCTTCCACCTTCAAATTGTCCAAGATCTACACCATTTAATCCACTTCTAACAATCTCTCCCATGTATGCAGCAGTATTTAAAGTAATGACAATTAAACCAGCAATAAGCCAACCATTAAATATCGAACCAATTTCTCCAGGTGGAGTTAAATCGTTCCAATTTAATCCTATTGCACTGCAACCAAATTTGAAGATAAGCGCTTGAACCATCATTGGTGTTCCACGTAGTACAACTGAATATATATTACAAAATGCAAGACATAATCCTTTAGCACATTTAATAAATTTATTATCGTTATCTTTTATCTTTACATTTTTTCCATAAGCTAGAAAAATTCCAAGAAGTAATCCAACACCAGTGCCAAAAATTGCAAGGATTAAAGTTGTAATAATACCATAACCAATCATTTTTGCATCGTTTGAAATAATATCAAAAATTTTTCCAGCATTAAATCCTTCACCATTATGAGAATTTCCGCTAGATCTAACACAAGCTTCACCCATCATATTAGCTCTTGTTTCATCATCTAATTTAGAAAGAGCATTATTTAGTTTTTCTTTAAGTTCATTATTGCCTTTTTTTAAAGCAATATTTACTTGGAGTCCTTTTAAATCGTCAGGTTCTAAGAAAGAATAATCAGCATATAAGATTCCAAGTTTATTTTTATCTAAGTTTGTCATTGCTTCAACAACAGGTAATTCAGCAGGCATTGCAAACGCATTGCCACTTAAAACATCTTGAGCAGCTAATGGGTAGTTAAGAGAAGGTTCTAAGTGTGTGATATGCTTATTTTGATTATTTTTAGTAAAATAATTTTCAATAATACCATCACCTACTACTGTTTGTTGGCAGATAAGCGCTTTATTATCAAATAAATCAAGCAATTCGTTATAATTACATGGATTTTCTTTTGAATTTCCAGCAGGAATATTTTCTTTTTGAACTAAGAAAGCTAAATCACTACTTAAATATGGTTCACTGAAATCAACTTCTTGTAATCGTTCTTCAGTAATTGACATACCTGCAAGAACCATATTGATTTCGCCACTATTTAAAGAAGGTATTAAGCTTTCCCATTTTAATTCATGGATTTCAACATCCATTCCTGTTTCTTCACTTAAAAATTTTGCAACTTGAATATCATATCCATCACAGAATTGATTAGTTTTATAAATCGGTAATGTGAATTCACTAGCATCATCAACGGTCCAATTAAATGGCTGATAATTGCATTCCATTCCAATTACTAATTTTTCTTCTGGTTTCGCATCAGCGGATCCGCAACTTGTAATTGACATCAATCCTAATGTGCAAAAAACCAAGCTCAGGCTCCTTAGCATTTTTCTAATTGACATAAAGTCTCCTTTCATAAAAAAGATTGCATAGTATCGATGCAATCTTATAAAAAGAAACTTTACACCGATAGCGCCTCTAGAATCTCTAGGAGTTTATAGGAATCTTATTCCATAAACCAATCAGTCTTAATGCCTTAAAACTGTTTCGGCAATATCACCTTTCACTTATTTCATCGAATGCCTCCTCAATAAGTTACTAATCTCAATTGCGCCTCTATCAATCTCATTTGATATTCTATATGTAATTATTTTTTTGTCAATGCTGAAAATGTATAAATTTAATTTCTACATATAATATTTTAATTCAAAATTTAATATTAAAAAATATTTAATAATCAAATCCTTAATTTTGCCTTAAAAAGTTTCATAAATTAACTTTTTTTGCCTGAAAAGAATAAAATGATAACGAGATTTTTAAATCTTTATATTTTATTAGGAGGCCTGACATACAGGAAATCAAATGAAAAAATTATTATTATTGATTACCGTATTGTGTGCTTCTACTTTCCAAGCACCATTCAGTAATAAAGTCTCTAAATTAATAGATTACTCAAAAACATCTACAAATAACCTTGATTTTGGAAGTGAATCCCTCGTTGAATCATTTACAAAAATAGAAAAGTTTTTAAGTTATGGACGATGGTCACATCATGAATATAATTATGAATTTCCATTATATAAAATAGATGTTTATAAAGAATCACATTATGCTGATTTTAGTATTAGAGACATATATAACAGGATGGTCCCAGGTAATTCTACAATAGATTATAGCGTGACTTTTAATAGTGAGATTCAAGATTCATATTCATCTACTTATAGCGAAGTATATACACATTTTGATCAAATTAAAAATTCAACCATTTTTAAAGATAACAAAGGTTTTAATGTTGGTGGATATAAAACAAAATTAGATTTTGATTTTTGTCAAGAGAAAGAATTAGAAATTACATATGGTAATGAATTTCAAAAAGCAATCGAAAATTCAATTTCAAGGAAGCAAAATTATAGCGTGTCTATAAACGAAAAATTTCATTTTGAAAACACTAACGATTTTAATGCAATTCAATCACTATGTTATAGAGAAAAATTTGATGTGCATAGAATAAATTTAATTTACAATGTTCCATGTCAAAAAGAAAACGATAGAGGAATAAATGGTGTTGATTACACATACAACATTGCTCGTAGTTCAGAGGAGAATTTCTATTTCTTTGTTCCTAGCAATGAACCAATTTATATCGATCAAACAACATACGTTAGAAATGAAGATGGAAATCTTTGTAACATTAATACACGTTTAGAAAATAACGTTCTTTATTTATAATATGATAAAACTAAATAACATTACAAAAATATATAAGAAAAAAAGAAAAGAAATTGCTGCTTTAGATAATGTAAACTTTACTTTTGAAGATAATAAATTTTATTCAGTAATTGGTCCTTCTGGATCAGGAAAAAGTACACTATTAAATATTATTTCAACGCTTGATTATCCAACTGATGGTACTCTTGAAATCGATAGAAGCAAAATTAATTTTGCTGACACTAATTCATGCGATACTTTAAGAAAAAATAATTTTTCTATTGTCTATGAAGATTTTAACTTATTTGAAAAAGAAACATTAAGATATAATCTTGAAATAAGCTGTGAAAGTTATTCTATTATTTATTCTGAAGATAAAGCTTTAGATTTGATGAAGCAATTAAATTTAAAATCAACTTTGCTCGATCAGCAAATACGTTTCCTTAGTGGAGGAGAAAAGAAAAGAGCTTGTATATTAAGAGCATTATTATTAAATAAAAAAATAATAATAATGGATGAGCCTACTGCTGGATTAGATTATGATACAGCGAAAGCAATTTTTGAAATTTTAAACTCAATTAAAAAAGATAGGATAATAATAATCTGCACTCACGATAAAAAATTTGCTCAAAAATACTCAGATTGTATTCTTGAAATTCGACAAGGAAAGCTTACTAATACAACTTATAATGATCAAATAGAAGATACAGTTAATATAACTAATTTCCATCCTGAGCAATGCAATACTAAAAACAAGCATTTAAGAAAAATTAGCAATAGCATATGGAAATCAAATGCATTATTATATGTACTTGTTTTTGTATTTTCTATATTATTTTCTAATGGAATAGACATGTCTTTATCTTGCACAAAAGACGAAATTAGTGCCGAAAAGATGCAACAATCTATTGATAAAGTTGATGGAGCTTATTACAGCACATTTAATTTTAATAAAAAAGATGAAGAATATGCATTAAATACAATAAATAATAACTTTAGAAAAGACTCAACGTTTAAAGTTTATGGAATAACTACTAATCAAACTAGATATTTTGTTAATTCTAATGATTTTGACGATTTTTCAAGCGATTTATTCATATTAGATGGTTCCTATCCAAGCGCAAATGATGAAATAGCTGTTACATCAAATGTTATTAACGATTTTATTGGTTTAGATGAATTTAATAATTCAGATGTCCTAAATAAGTATTATTTATTTTCTTTTAATGATGGTCCATCAAAATTAGAATTAAGATTAAAAATAACTGGTATTGTTAATGCAATAAGTAAAGATTATCATGAGTGGTTGATATGCTCGAATGATTTATTTAATAAGTTACAGGAAGCTAATTATATTAGTTCTACTCCTTATTTTTATTACTTAGATCTTAAAAAAGGAAATTTTATTTCTTTAATTAATTATCTAGAAACTGTAGGCGAAGACGATGAGCGAATTCGTTTTTATCCAATCGATAACGGGCTTCTCAATTATTATTATGGTGGATACATTTACACAAAAGATGGAATTTTAATTTTAGCCATTTCTGAAATTGTAATATCAGGTATATTTTTAGCTTTATTTATTTATATGATTATATCTAAAAATAAAGATTCAATATCAATGTTTAGAGCATTAGGCGTAAGAAAAAAAGAAGCTCTTAAATTATACTCAACAAATACTTGCCTTATTTCAATTCTTGGAACTATTTGCTCTATTCCAATATCAGTATTTCTTATAAGTCTTATGTCAGAAAAAGATCTTTATGGAGAAAATTACGGCTTACATTTCTCATTATATAGTTATAATGGATGGTGCATTATTATTACTTTATTAATTATTAATTTATTAATTTGCAGTTTAATTTATTTTTTCATCAATCATCTATATAAAACAAAAAAGCTTGTTAAAATGTAATAAATATAATGCTTTTAATATAATTTTAATCAATGATAATTATAGTTATATAAAAATTTAAGTTATAATTCAGTTTAGTTATTGTTACAAAAGATATAAAATAATGATATTAGTAATAAAAAGGGGCACTAATGTCTAGTTTAATTTCTGCAGCATTTTTATCTTTGATTTTTAGCATATCAAGTCTAAATAATTTAAGCCTTAACAATTTACAAAATAAAAATTTTAAAAAAGATTTTGATTATAGTTTAGGCGAACCAAGTGAAGTAGAAAAAATAAAATACGATGCAGACTTTATAAGTTATGAAAGATGGTTAAATAAAGAATATAATTTTAAATATCATTTATACGATTTAAACGTATACAAATATCTAAGATTCATCGATGTCAAAATAAGGGATATTTATAATAGAAGAGTTAAACCAGGTCAAACAATAAACTTTACAGCTAATTTCACAAATACTGTTCAAGAATCATTTAGAACATCATTTAGCGAAGTATATGAACAATTTAATCAAGTTAAACATGTAGTTTCTTTAAAAGATTCACTTGGATTTAAAATAGATGGCTTTCTTGGACTAGTTAAGCACAATTATACTGAAGAAAATTTTTACAATATAACTTATAGCGAAAACTTTAAAAATTCAATAGAAAATTCCGTATCTTATGCTAGAACTTATGGTGCAGAAATTAGGGATAACTTTTCATATACCAACAATAATAATTTTGATGTATTTCATACGTTATGTTATAGAGAAAAATATGAAGTTTACAAACTCAATCTAACATATTACGTTCCAAAACAGACAAAAAATGATAGAAATATACATGGTGTTGATTATTCTTATAAGGTTGATTCTATTTATCAAAAAGATTTTTATCTACTAGTACCTGCCTATGAATCAATTTATATAGATCAATTTTCTTATACAAGAGATACAAATGGCAATATTTTTAACATTAATTTAAAATTTGAAAACAACGTGATTTATTTATAATATGATAAAACTAATTAATATAAGCAAAGACTATATAAGAAAAAGCATTAAAAAACCAGCTTTAAATGATATTTCGTTAGAATTTAAAGAAAATAACTTTTATTCTATTACTGGAAAATCTGGCTCAGGTAAAAGCACACTATTAAATATTATTTCAATGCTAGAATTTCCAACAAAAGGAAAAATGATTATTGATAATGAGGAAATAAATTTTTCGAATACTAAGTATTGTGACGATTTTCGTAGAAGCAACTTTTCGCTTGTTTACGAAGAATCTAACATGTTCAATAAAGAAACTTTAAAAAGAAACTTAGAGATTTCCTGTGCGTGTGCAGGTGTTGCATACGATGAAAATAGAGTTATTTATTTAATGCGTCAGCTTGAATTAAAATTTGATTTATTAGAACAAAAAATAAGTCATGTTAGTGGTGGAGAATTAACAAGATGTTGTATCCTTAGAGCCCTCTTATTAAATAAACGTTTTATAATTCTTGATGAGCCAACAGCTGGATTAGATTACGATTCATCTAGAAAGGTATTCGAAACTTTAAATGCCATAAAAAAAGATAAGATAATCATTATTTCTACTCACGACACCAAATTTGCAAAAATCTATTCTGATGAAATTATTTCTTTGAAAAGTGGCCAATTAATTGCAACAGAAAGAAATAATAAAGCGCCCAAAAATACATTAAATATTGATAATAAAAATTGCTCTCAAAAAGTCAAAAAACCATATAAAATTTTTTGCAGTTTATTTAAATCAAATGTATTTCTTTATTTTTTAGTTTTTATTTTTTGTGTACTTTTTTGTAATGGCCTTGATTTATCTTTATCAATAACTCAAACAAATATGAACGCATCTAATATGCAAGAATCAATAAATAAAATTGAAAATGGATATTTCGCTGAAGTTACATATGATAAAGATAATCACGATTTAGTTAAGAAAGAGCTTGATGAAATAATAGGAAACAATAATTATTTAGATATTTACCAAAATAATAATTTAGATAAATTTATAGGTACTTCTAAAGCAAATATAGATTATCAAGATTTCTTTGAAATAGAAGGTGATATGCCTTCTAACGATAACGAGATTGCTTTGTCCCGTTCCGGTTATGATATATATATAAATTCTAATTATAATAAAGCGTTAAGCGATACCATCGGAAAGGAATATACTTTTCATTTTTCAGACGCTTATAATAAGGATATTTATAACTTAAAGGTAACAGGCATCATTACTCCTAAATTTGAATCCGAACATTTATGGTTTGCATTAAACGAAAAAGTCTTTTCAGAATTAGTCAATTCTCAAACTGCAAATTTAAACGCTTATAAATATAAATTCTCTTTAAAAGGCGATAATTTTAAGAATATTGCTGAAAAATTAACTTACGATTCAGGTGGATTGATTTCAGAAAACATTCTTTATATAGTATACTCAGATGATAATTCCTTGCTATCATATTATTTTGATACATATAGATATCAAAAAGATGGTTTATTAATCTTATCAGTATCTGAAATAATTGTTTCTATAATATTTATTTATTTAATTTTCTATATAATTTTATCTAAAAATAAAGATTCAATTTTAATGTATCGAACGCTAGGCATAAGAAAAAAAGATTCATTTAAAATGCATGCGATTATTACAGCTTGCATCAGCTTACTAGGATGTATTGCTTCTATTCCATTAACCATCTACTTTTTAAATCTTTTTGGCACTATGAGTACACGTAACAATCCTTATGGATTATTATTCTATCTTTATAGTTATAAAGGTTGGGTATCTATTGTAACGTTTATCGCAATTATATTAATTTCGTGTTTATACATATATTTCAGTCTTAGCAAAATTTATAAAACGAAAAAATTATCAAAGTTATAAACAGCCAAGTTTAAAAAGAAATAAAAAATTCCGAGACATTATCTCGGAATTTTCTTTTATAATTTTTGGAATTTGCCTTTATTTGGACCTCTAGAAATATGAACTAATAATGTTCCACCTTGAGATTTAGCTAATGCTTTACCGTATTTAAGTCCTTCTTCTTTAGTATCAAAAGTCTTAATTACTTTTTTCCCTTCTTTAAGAATAATTTGCCATTTCTTATCAACTTTTTTGAGATGGTAAACTTTCTTATGATTAGGATTTCTTTGCTTTAATGGCTCTTCTTCAGTAGGTTCGTTATCATTAGCTTCTTCTTCAGCTGTTAAAGAATCATCATTGGAAATTACTTCTTCATCTGGATCAGAAGTCTCTGGTTCAGCTTTAGCATCACTTTCTAATGTAGATTCATTATCTTCACTTAGATTATCTTTAACTGCATTTTCAATGTTAGAAGTTTCATTAATTTCTTCAGAAACAATTTCTTCATTAACATTGCTAACTAATGTTTCATTTTCATTATTTTCATTGCATTCTTCGCTTTTATTAGATTCAGCTACATTAGTTTCGCTTGCCTCTTCATCTTTTAATTGTGATGCTAATACTGATCTTCTTAATGTTTCTTCAAGAATTTCACTAGTAGTTTTTCCTTCATCAGCACTCTTATCTAATTGAGCAATTTCTTCTTTATATTTAACGATTTCAGCTTCATTAGCGAGAATGAAATGGCCTGGTTCAATTTCAACGAACTTAGGTTTGTCGACTGAATAATCATGGCATTCTTGAGGATTATAAACGATTCTCTTACGTTTCTTCTCTGTTAATGGATTTGGCTTAGGAATTGCACTTAATAAGCTCTTAGTATATGGATGCAATGGGTGACGGAATAATTCATCACTTGTTGCCAATTCAACAATTTCTCCAAAATACATAACTGCGATTCTATCACAGAAATATTTAACAACAGATAAATCATGAGCAATAAACATGATTGAGAGTTTCATTTCTTCTTTTAAATCATTAAGCAAATTAATAATTTGAGCACGAATAGAAACATCAAGAGCACTGATAGGTTCATCACAAATAAGTAACTTTGGATTCATGACGAGCGCTCTAGCAATACCGATTCTTTGACGTTGTCCACCACTAAATTCATGTGGATAACGGTTAGCGTAATCAGCAATTAATCCAACTTTTTCTAAAGCTTGAACTACACGTTTATGATTTTCTTCTTTATTTTTGAATCCTTGAATTTGTAAGCCTTCAGAAATAATAGATTCAACTGTCATACGTGGATCAAGTGAATCGACTGGATCTTGGAAGATCATTTGAATTTCGCTCATTAAAGTATGGTTTGTACGTTTTAATTCATCTAATTGAGCAGTTAATAAATTAAATTTATCTTCAGCTTCTTTAATAGTTTTCTCATCGCTACCATCTTTTTTAAGTTTTGAAATAAGAGCTTTTGTTTCTTTTAATTCAATCTTAGTTAATGATATTTTTTCTCCATTAACTGTTAAGCTGCCTGCATTTTTATCATCAGCTTTTATTTGAGCAATTTTAGCTTTTTGAACTGAAATTACATTATCTCTATGATTTTTCGCTTCAGAAAGTTTTGAATCATATTCATCTTTAGTAATTTCACCAGATTTTAATTTAGTTTTTAATTCTTTAACTAAGTTGTTGTATCTAATCTTAGTGTACTTAATCTCTTTCTCGTTCCATCTAGAACCTGCACCTATTCTACGTCCTTTATAGTAAATAGAACCAGAAGTGATGTTGTAGAGTCTAATAATGGAACGTCCAGTTGTTGTTTTACCACAGCCAGATTCACCAACCAATCCAAAGCATTCACCTTCTTTAATTTGAAAATTAACATCATGAACAGCTTTTAATTTGTATCTTCCTGGACCTGAGCCAAAGAAGAAATATTGTTTTAAGTGGTTAACACTTAAAATAATATTATTATCAACATATTCAGGCTTATATTTGCACTTTTCTTTAATATCATCAAGTCTTGAAGCAACATCTTCAGCATTACCAATTTCATCAAGTGCTGCTTTAGTGTGTTCTAATTGATCATCGTCATCTTTATCAATTAAATTTCTATTAGTAGATTGAAGTTCTTGATAAGCTCCTAAATCCTTATTAATAATTTTTTCAGAGGAGATTTCTGTTTCATTATTTTTCTTTTTGCCAAATTTCATATTACATAACCTCCTTCTTTTTATTTTCTTCTTCTAAACGTTTCTTTTCAGTTTCAAGTGCGTTTTTAATTCTAGTAACGACAATTTGTGGCATTTCAACTTTTGGAGCACCTTCACAAAGTAACCATGTAGCTGCATAATGAGTATCACTTACTTTAAAATATGGTGGTTCGTATTTAAAATCAATAGCCATTGCGTACTTACTTCTTAAAGCGAAAGCATCACCTTTTGGTGGATAGATCATATCAGGAGGTGTGCCTGGAATAGCTTCGAGTTTTTCTTTACTATCAATATCTGGAATTGATGAAAGTAAAGCCCATGTGTATGGATGCTTTGGTTCAAAGAATATTTCATTGGCTAATCCATATTCAACGATTTTACCAGCATACATAACGGCTACCCTATCAGCCATATTAGCAACAACACCTAAATCATGTGTAATAAAGATACAGCTAAGGTGTCTAGTTTCTTTTAACTTATTAATAAGTTCAAGAATTTGAGCTTGAATGGTGACATCAAGAGCAGTTGTTGGTTCATCGCAAATCAAAATTTCAGGGTTAGCTGTTAACGCGATAGCGATAACAATTCTTTGACGCATACCACCACTGAATTCGAATGGATATTGTTTAAAACGCTTTTCAGGTAATGGAATACCAACTTCTCTCATTACTTCTAAAGCCATCTTTTTAGCTTCAGCTTTAGTGATTTTTGTTTTGTTTGTATAGTCTTCATTTTCTTTAACTTTTTTTTCTTCAATATCACTAATTTGTTTTAAGAAATCGAGATATTTTTCATCAGTAATGACTTTATGTTCATCTTCTGTTTTTTGAGTTTTTGAAATATTAATTTCTTTATATTTCTTATTATTTCTCTCGATTTTTTTATCTAATTTTTCATTGAAAGCTAATGCTTCCTTGATAGTTTTTAATGTTTCAGCATCTAAAGAATTTTCATATTCTTTTAATGATTTTAAAACATTGTTCTTTTGTGTATTAAGTTCATTAAGAGCAGCTTTATGATTTGCTTTTAATTCTTTAGCATAAGCATTAACATCTTTCTTAGCTTCTTTTTTCTTAAGATTATAATCTTTTTTCAAAGCAGGATTACAAATTTTATATTCTGCCTTGTAAGATTTAATTAATTTCTTAAGAATTTCATTATGAAATTCAAGATTTTCTTCAATTGTTCCGTCAAATTTATCAAAATCATCTGATCTATAAATTTCTAAATGAAGCTTTGTCTTTTCAATAATATTCTTATTAATTTGTTCTTTAACTTCACTTTCAAAATTTGAAGCACTTTCACATTTAGCTAATCTTGATTCATAATTTTCAATACTAGTAGCTTTCTTTGTTTTTACAGTTGAAACATATTCTTCATATTGATTATTAAGAGAATCTAAAGATGATGTTAAATCATTAATATTTTCTGTAATAGTTTCAATTTTTTGAGCATTCTTTTCAGGAGCTGTTGATAAGCTAGTTAAAGTTTTATTAGCCTTTTCTAATTGCTTATTAGTATCCTTAATTTTTTCAATTAATAATTCATTAGATGAAATTTCATTTTTTAATTGAGCAATGTTATATGTAGTATTTGCTTTGTTATTACAGTATGCAGTTAATTCTTTAGCAATAAGGTTTTCAAATCTCTTCTTTAACATATTTTTGTTAACCATTGTTGCTTCAATGATTTGCTTACCGATTCTCATGACAGGATTTAAAGCACTTAAAGGATCTTGGAAGATCATTCCAATCTTCTTTCCTCTGATTCTATGGAATTCCTCTTCACTAACTCTAACTAAATCTTCGCCTTCATAAAGGATTTGTCCTTTTTCAATGATAGCGTTGTTAGCGCTAATACACATAATCGCTTTGTTAGTAACACTCTTACCTGAGCCAGATTCACCAACAATACAGAGTGTTTCACCTTTATATAAATCGAATGAAACACCTCTGACTGCGTGAACGATTCCACGATCAGTTTTAAAGGAAACAACTAAATCTTTAACCTCTAATACTTTTTCTTTATTTTCGGCCATTTTTATTCACTTCCTTTCAATTGTGGGTTAAATGCATCTCTTAATCCGTTACCGAATAAGTTAAATGAAATAAGAAGAAGCATCATAATGAATGTTGGGATAAAGAGTAAGAAACTTTGTTCTCCCTTATAATATTGATTTGCTCCAGCCAAGATAACACCAAATAAGGTTTGATTCTTAAGACCAAGTCCTAAGTATGCAATACTTGCTTCAGTATAAATAACGTTTGGAATAATTAAAACTGAACCAGTAATAATTGTACCTGCAGCATTAGGCAAAATATGTCTAAAGATTAATCTTCCATCTTTAGCACCTAACGTTCTACTAGCTAAAACATATTCTCTTCCTTTAAAACGATAGAATTGAGTTCTAGTTTGATGAGCTACACCCATCCAACCTGTTAAGAATAAGGCTAACATTAATGCGATAACATCGCTTACACTACCCCAATTTAATTGGTTTCCATATAAAATACAAAGAGTAATAAGAACTGTTAATGGTAAACCACTTAAAATATCACAAATTCTTTCCATGATAATATCAGTAGCACCGCCAAAGTATCCTGATATTGAACCCCAAGTTAAACCGATTAAGATATTAACAAAAGAGACGCCAATAGCTAATAAAAGTGAGAATCTTAAACCTGTAAAAATTAATTTAAAATAATCTTGTGATTCTTTATTTGTTCCGAAAACAAATGAAGGCATTTTATCATACCCAAGAATCTTATAATTCATGACTTTACATTTAAGTTGGAATCCACTAAATGCTCCAGTCATAGGATTAACAGTTGCATCACCAACTTGTTCAACAATTTCAACAATTGGTCCATTTTCAGGATCGATAATTTTAAATCTTTCTTTTAAGATTTCTGGATCTTTTGTAGCTTTTGTTCCATTAGAGAAATCTACTTTGAGATCATGTTGTCTTTCAAAAAGTTGAACTTGTCTATCACCATATAATTGTTCACGTTTTCCATAAACAGCCATATATGGGTCATATGTGAAACTTGCATAAGTAATTTGAACATTTGTAGGGTTTTTTCCAGAAATTCCGCTCCACATGCCAGGGTGGCCTGCGCTTCTTCCGGCAACTTCGTTTCCGTCTTTAAATGAAATATTTTTTACATCATTGAGAATTTCTTCTTCCTTACTGTTTGTTTCAATTTTGAATGACTCAATTGGTAAAGAACCTGTTTTTTCACCATTCTTAATTGTAAATGTGAAATTTCCTGAAACTGGTTCATTAAGAGATAATTGGGCATCAGTTAAAGTCTTAACGACATTTAATTTTGAAACATCAGTATCATTTACAAATGTTTCTTGATTGCCAAGTAAATAATAAGTTTTACTAGGTGTTTCTTCTTTAGCTTCTGTTACAAAAGCCAAATTATAACCATACATCTCATAATTTGCTTTTAATTGATCAGGAACTAATTTAAAGCTTAAATCGTAATTTGTATTTGGTGATATTGTAAATGTAGGTGAAACAAATGTACCGTTTGAGTTAGCGTTGTTTGCGGTTACATTTAAGTATCCACCAACACCATATTCACTATAAATATCTTGACTTCTTACTGTTGTTACAACATTAGATATTGCATCTTCTGAATATCCAGCTGGAACGTTGTTTTTTGTATCAAAAACTATATCATCTCTATGTACAGTGCCATCCCAAAATCCAGTTCCTGTAGGGAATAATTTTGGTGGTAAGAAATTCTCTTCTGGTTTTCCACCTGTACCTGGTGTTGTTGAATAGACACCTTCTTCAGGAGTACAAACTGGAACAATAAGTGAAAATAACAATAAAACACCAACTATAGCGCCACCAACAACAGCTGATTTAGATTTAGTAAAGCGCTTTATAGCGTCTTTAAAGAATGTTGTAGGTTTACTTTTTAATTTGACATCATGAATTTTTTCATGATTTTGGACAAAACTAAAGTCGTCTTGATTAATAGAGACGTCTTTTCCAGTTCCATCAATAATTTCTAATTTGTCCATATTATTTCTTTGCTCCCATTCTAATTCTAGGATCAATAAATCCATAAGATAAATCTACGACGATTCCTGATAAAAGACCAATTAATGTATAGAATGCCATATCAGTCATTAATAATGAATAATCTTTGCTAGTAAAAGCTGACATATAAAGTCTTCCAACTCCTGGAATTCCATAAAGATTTTCAAGAATCATACTACCGCCTAAAATTGCAATGAATTCACTAACGATTGAAGGTAAAACTGGGACCATTGAATTTCTGAAAGCGTGTTTCATAATCGCTTGTCCTTTTGTTAAACCCTTTGTTCTTGCTAATAATAAATAGTCTGATTGTAAAACTTCGCAAAGTTCAGCTCTTACAAATCTTGCATAGCCAAATAATGAACCAGAAGCTAAAGTAATAACAGGAATGATGTAAGCGAGAGCTTTATCACCTGCAGAAGCACTACTATCTGGCCAATATACTGGTAAATCGCCTGTATTTGAAGCAATTGCGATTAAATAAGAGACCAAAACGAAGCTTGGAATTGAAATGAAAGCCATAATGACAACTTGCATTATGTTGTCGAAGATACTTCCTTTTTTCAAAGCACAAATAACACCAAGTCCAATACCAAAAGGTACTGAGAATAAAACGCTAAGAAGATTAATACTAATAGTAACTGGTAAAGCTGAAGCTAAAATATCAATATTTGATCTACCAATTTGATATGCTTGAGAAACTCCCCAATCCCATTTAGTGAAAATATCACTAAGCCAGTTTCCATAACGGACCATTACAGGTGTTTGATAAAAGAAATAAGTGACATCTCTTCCACCAACTCTCATAGTGACTTGATCAAAGATTGCACCTAAACTCGAATTTTCGAACTCGCTAACATACAAAAAACCTCTATTAACCTGATCCATATAGTAACTGTAAATTGCGCCTTGGCTTGGCAAGTATACCTTATCAACAGGTAAGCAATTTAACAATATGAAAGTTAATGAGAGGACAATAAACGCAGTTGCAAGTGCGAGTAAAACTCTTTTTACTACATACTTACTCATATTTTTTCCTCTTCATATAAACAAATATAACCCTATTTGTTAATAGGGTTATATTATCATTTTTTTAATGATTTTTAAATCTAATTTATTGTAATTATTATGCTAAGAAATATCCGCCTAATTCTTGATGCTTAACTTCACCTTTTACATTGATGTCATAATTAAACTTAAATTCAAGATATTTTTGTCCTTGGATATTACCGTTACTAACATCTTCACTAGGAATTAATGAATTTCCAGAGAAGTGAATTGTAACTTTTCCATCTTTGATAGTAACTGGTAATTCAACATAAGATTCTTTATCACCAGCAATTTCTAAACGTGAAATCTTAATAGATTTTGCATCAACATAGTTTGCATCAAAGTAGACAGGGAGAGTGACATCAAATCCGTCATCAACTTTTTTAATTTCAGCACTATTTTGATCAACTGAGAAAACTGATTTTTCTCCACCAAAGTCGTTAGCGAATACACCGCCGTTACCTGCACCCCAGAGAGTATCAAATGACCAAACTTTATTGTTATATGTCATATCTTTTGAAACAACGTCAGTATTTGCACCAAAGTTAAGTGTGAATCCTGATGAATCATTTGTCTTATATTTTTCAATATTGTTGAATGCATCATATGGATTTCCGCTAACTCTGAAGACTTCTTGTCCATCAAATTTACCAGCTTTAACACCTAAATCGATAACGTTCTTTTGTAAATCGTTATCACCCATATTAGTTGAATATT
>CAUWDL010000017.1:0-16235 GCA_963557285.1 uncultured Bacilli bacterium
TTTCGTGATATATGGAGAAATATAAAGCAATTTATTTCTATTATTTTTATTGTTTCTATTTCATGCACTTTGTATATTGGATTAGAAGCAAATGCTAAGGGATTTGAAAATAGAGTTAATCAAGTCTTTGAAAAAGGTAATTTAAGCGATTTATGGGTTACAATAAATCCAAACTTTGAAAATACATCTGAGATGGATGATGATCTCAAATTTATTGAAGCAACAGCGGGTGAAAATAGTAAAATCGAAAAGAGACTTTTTATACCAAGTTCTATTTTGAATTATAGTGTTAATGCGTTAATTAGTGACTTATTTCCTGCTATTAATAAGCCTTGTGCAGCTTCGACAATAAATTACAACGATAATAATTTCTTTTTTGTAGACAAAACAATTATTACTAAATACGAAAATTTAACTGATAAAAATTTTATTTTAGGAGATTCATTGCCTGTATCTTTTCAAAGTGGAATTTTTAAAGGTGTGGCGACAACAGTCATTCAAAACGATCAAACAATAAAAACTATATTAGATACAATTATTGATAACATTAATTTAAGTTCAACAATTAAGGATTCGCTTAGAAAGATTTTGCATGATAATATCGATACAATTCAAAATGAATTAGAAAAGATATTAAACGCTTATTTTAAAAACGATGTGGTTACGTTTAACATAAAAGTGAACGGAATTATGGAACATCCAGAAAATGTTGAGAACGGAGAATTTTCTTCATCTAATTATTTGATAAGTTCAAGATTAGTTTTAAATTCTTTTATAGAAGATTTTGCTAAGGAATTTAATGCACTAAATTTGGCGAAATTGTTTCAAAATATTAAGAATCAATATCCAGATAGTGTCATAACAAATACAGTTTGTGATATAGTTTTAAAACTATTAGAGGATCCAAAAAACCAAGCTGCAATCGGTCTAATTCTAGATTTAACTGTAAATGATGCAACTTTTGCAGTCAATCATAAGGACAATGAAGAAATAGAAAAATTTTTAGAACATTTATATAATCAAGTTGTAATTTGCCTTGATTCTAACTTAAACCAACAAGAGATTAGTGAAAAAATAAGTGCATATTTTAAAGAAAAAAATGATGGCTCATTAATTGCTGTTTTAAATAGAAGTACCAATGCTTCAATTGCTGGTATTATTAATGATATTACACAAGCAAATCAGTTAACTATCGCTTTTCCTGTCATTTTCTTTATAGTCGCGCTATTAATTATTTTAACAACAATTGCTCAATTAATTCTTCGTGAAAAAACACAAATAGGAGCAATGAAGGCGCTAGGTGTTAAAAATTGGCAAATTGTATTCTATTACTCTTTGCTTATGAGTATTGTAGCTACTATAGGAACTATATTTGGATGTATACTTGGACCTGCTATAATTCCATTGGTTTTAAATATTAAATATACTATTTTATATACGATTCCACCGATAACGTACACGTTCCCTTGGATTGTCTCACTTATCGTTTTTGCAATTATAATTATTCTTGTTTCTTCATTAACGTATTTATTAATAAGAAAAGAATTAAAGTGCTCAACTGCAGAATCTATGAGAGCATCAACACCTAATTTGAAATTAAAAAACGGGAAAAATGCAATTAAAAATACATCCTTAATGATGACTTTTAGAAATATAAGAGTTCACTTAACTAAATCGATTATGGCAATCATTGGCGTTATGGGGTGTACTGCTCTCTTAATTTGTGGAATGGGAATTGACGATACAATTAATTATGGTAAAAATTTAGAAATTCAAAAATTCTCAGGAAGCGATTTAACAATTGGCTTAAATAGTGGAGTCGATGTTGGAAAAGCAAAAGAAGAAATAGAAAATATTGAAGGTGTTGATTATGCAGAAGAATATACGATATCTCAAGCGACTGTTACATCAAATAACGTATCGATAAATACTGCGATTTATTATGTTTCCGTTAATTCTAAGTTCTTTGGTTATGATGATGAATTTACTAATGGTCATTGGGAGATTGACAAAGTAGCAATTACTCAGCAAAAAGCGAAAAAATTAAGAGTTAAAGAAGGCGACACAATCAGTTTTGCTGTTAATGGAATTCAAAGAAAATTTGTTATTGATAAGATATATTATGCTTTTTCTAGCAACGGAGTTTTTATTTATAGGGAAGCAGCTCCTGAGTTTAATAAGATTCCTACAAATGTATGGGTAGATTTAAAAAATGACTATGATCCTCTGTTAGTTAAAGATGAAATACTATCAAAATGCAAAAGCGTTTATTCTTGTATGAGTTATCAAGAAAATATGGATAGAATAAATGGTTATATGACTAGTATTTCACAAATGACAAATACTATAAAAATATTTGCTATATTATTAGCTGTTGTAGTTCTTATAAATCTTGCGATTTTAAATTTTAACGAAAGAAGAAGAGATATTGCTACATTAAGAGTATTAGGATTTTCAAGATTTGAAATTTCTTCAAGTTTAGTTTATGAAGTTATGATTTTAACATTAGTTGGAGCATTGCTTGGAATTGGACTTGGCATGCCGATGGAAATGCTTGTACTTGGAATTAATCAAGTTGAATTGATCGATTGGAAATATATAATTTACCCTATTACTTATGTAGTTTCGTTATTAATCAGCATTATTACTGCGTTAATTGCTAATTTGATAATTTCCTCTAGAGTAAATAAAATTTCAATGTCGGAATCTCTAAAAAGCGTTGAATAATTTTTGATAATTTGTAGCGTTTTTAAAATATTAAAAGTTTATTAATAGAAAAAAAGATTCAAATTTATGAAAAATTTGAATCTTTTATTTTTACTAGTTTTGTGTTTTTGTTCTTGCTTCCCACTTTTTACGTTCAGCATTATTAAGAATTTTCTTTCTCATTCTAAATGTTGTTGGAGTAACTTCGACCAATTCATCACTGTTGATATAGTCTAAGCAAGCTTCGAGTGTCATCTTTCTTGGTGATTTTAAGACAACTGTTTGATCTTTATTAGCACTACGTTGGTTTGTTAAGTTTTTAGTTTGGCAAACGTTAACACTTAAATCGGTATCGTATTTGTTTTCACCGACAATCATTCCTTCGTAAATTTGTGCACCAGGTAAGATAAACATAGTTCCTCTTTCCTCAACGTGTTGAATTGCGTAAGGTGTTGCTTGTCCACTTTCAGTAGCAACTAATACACCGACTGCTCTTTCACCAATTTTGCCTTGAGCAACAGGTCTATACTCTTTAAATGTATGAGCGATAATACCATATCCTTTTGTGAGCGTTAAGAAGTTAGTAACGAATCCAATTAAGCCTCTTGAAGGAACCACATAATTAATTTTTGTGTTTACATCACCAGCATCCATATCAATTAATTCAGCATCTCTAGAGCCAAGTGATGTCATAATGTCACCAACAAATTCATTTGGAACCTCAACACTTAAATCTTCATATGGTTCTTGCTTTACACCATCGATTTCTTTGACAATAACTTGAGGTCTACTTACTTCAATCTCAAAGCCTTCACGTCTCATATTTTCAATTAAAATACCTAAGTGTAATTCACCACGACCGCTAACAACCCATGATTCGCTGTTTTGAACTCTCTTAACCTTTAACGAAACATCTTTTTGAGCTTCTTTATATAAACGTTCTTCGATTTGTCTAGCTGTTAAGAATTTGCCATCTTGTCCTGAGAATGGTGATGAATTAGTTCTGAATGTCATTTGAAGTGTTGGTTCATCGATGTGAAGTGGTGGTAATGGATCAACGTTTTGACTATCACAAATTGTTTCACCAATGTTAATGTCAGGTAAACCTGCAATTGCGACAATTTCACCAGCGCTAGCTTCTTCAATTTCGAGCTTCTTTAAACCGAAGTAACCAATTAATTTAAGAATCTTGAATTGCTTTACTGTTCCATCAAGTCTAGCACATGAAACGGTTGAACCAACTTTAATAGTACCTCTTTGAATCCTACCGATACCCATTCTACCTACGTAATCATTATAGTCGAGTAAAGCTGTTTGTACTTGTAAAGTTCCTTCTTCTTGAACTTGTGGTTCAGGAATTTCGTTAACAATTAAATCATAGACAGGATCCATGCCAGGCTTTTGATCTGCTGGATTGCTAGATAAAGAACTTGTTCCATTTAAAGCACTTGTATATGCAACTTTAAAATCTAAGAAATCATCTGGTGCGCCTAATTCCATAAATAATTGAAGAACTTCATCAACGGCTTTTTCTGGGTTTGCATTAGGTCTATCGACTTTATTAACAATAACAACAGGTTTAACACCAGCTTCGATAGCTTTTTTAAGAACGAATCTTGTTTGTGGCATTGTTCCTTCAAAAGCGTCGACTAAAAGTAAACAGCCATCAACCATGTGCATAATACGTTCAACTTCTCCACCGAAATCAGCGTGCCCAGGTGTATCTAAAATATTAATTTTGTAATCTTTATATCTAATACTTGTTGTTTTAGCAAGAATTGTGATGCCTCTTTCTCTTTCAATAGCGTTACTGTCCATAGCTCTATCTTCTAGCTTTTCATTTTCTCTAAAAGTTCCGCTACATTTTAAGAGCTGATTAACTAAAGTAGTTTTACCATGGTCAACGTGAGCGATAATAGCGACATTTCTCATTTTCATAAACAAGTACCTCCAAAAAACTAGATATTAAAATACCATAATTAGACTTAAAAATATACATTAAATATTTATTTAATGTGAAAAAATTAGTCATTATAGTAAATATATGAAATTTTGAAGTGTTTTACAAGATTCTTATACTGTTTTAGAGATACAAAGGTTGCTTTAGGCTTTTAAAAATTATGTTATAAAGATATAATTTTTTACATGGCAATAAATGAAATTAAAGTTGTAAATGCGAAAGTTAATAATTTAAAAAATGTAAACGTGACATTACCTAAAGATAAATTAATTGTTTTCACTGGTGTTAGTGGAAGCGGTAAATCAACGTTAGCATTCGATACAATTTTTGCAGAAGGACAAAGAAGATATATTGAATCTTTATCTAGTTATGCACGCCAATTTCTAGGCAGTTATGAGAAACCTGATGTTGAAAGTATTGAAGGGCTTTCTCCAGCTATTGCGATTGATCAAAAAAGTGTATCTCATAATCCAAGAAGTACTGTTGGTACTGTTACAGAAATATATGATTATTTGAGATTACTTTTTGCTCGTATTGGAACGCCATATTGTCAAACACATAATGAACCAATTATTGCTTTTTCAGCGCAAAAAATTGTTGATATTATCATGAAAAGTGCGCAAAACTCAAGAATTCAAATATTATCACCAATTGTTAGGAATGAAAAAGGAACATTTAAAGATACATTAGAAAAAATCAAATCAAATGGTTTTACAAGAATTAGAATTGATGGTGAAACATATCTAATCGAAGATATCCCTCAGCTTGAAAAAAATAAGAGACACAATATTGATATCATTATTGATAGAATAATTCTTAAAGAAGACAGCCGTACTAGAATATTTGAAGCGGTTGAACTTGCTTCGAATTGGGCTAATGGATTTGTGTTAACGATTGTTGACGATGATGAACATCTTTATAGTGAGCACAATGCTTGTCCGATTTGTGGCTTTACAGTGCCTAAATTAGAACCAAGATTGTTTTCTTTTAATTCTCCTTTAGGATGTTGCCCAAGTTGCAATGGTTTAGGAATATCACAAGAAGTTGACTTAGATTTATTGGTTCCTGATAAAACAAAAACGATAAACGAAGGTGCTATTACTTACTTTAAAAATGTTGTTGGGACAATGAATTTAGATTGGCAATCTTTTGAGCAGTTATTAATTCATTATGATATCTCGCTAGATAAGCCCTTTAATAAATTTTCAGCAGAAGAAATTGATATAATTTTAAATGGAAGTAAAGAACCTTTAAGTTTTAATATTAGAAGTTCTAGCGGTAACATATTAAAGAAAAATGGTTTCATAGAAGGTGTAAAAACTAGAATTGAGCGTTTATACAAAGAAACTACAAGCGAATCAAGTCGAGATTGGTATTCTAGTTTTATGAAGGATAAGGAATGCACCGCCTGTCATGGTGCAAGATTAAATGATAAAGTTCTTAGTGTAAAAATCGATGGTTTAAATATATATGAGATGACATGCTTGCCTTTAAGCAAACTTTATGAAAAAATCTCAAATTTAAAAAATAACTTAACACCATATCAACTAACTGTTTCATCGATGGTAATCAATGAAATTCTGAATAGAACTAAATTTTTAATTGACGTAGGTCTTGATTATTTGACTCTTGCTAGAATGTCAATGACATTAAGTGGTGGAGAAAGTCAAAGAATCAGATTAGCGACGCAAATCGGTTCTAAATTAAGTGGAGTATTATACGTACTCGATGAACCTTCTATTGGATTACATCAACGTGATAGTGAAAAGTTAATTAATTCTTTAAAAGAAATGCGAGATCTTGGAAATACATTAATTGTCGTTGAACACGATGAAGAAATGATTAAGAATGCTGATTACATAGTTGATATTGGTCCAAGAGCTGGAGTTCATGGTGGACAAGTTGTTGCACAGGGAACACTTGAAGATATAATGAACAATAAGAATAGCTTAACTGGACAATATTTAACTGGTGAAAAATTTATTGCAGTACCTGAAAACCGTAGAAATGGTAATGGTAAATTTATTGAACTTAAAGGGTGTAAGGTACATAACTTAAAGAATATAAATGTTAAAATACCTCTTGGTGAGTTTGTTTGTGTTACTGGTGTGAGCGGAAGTGGAAAATCATCTTTAGTAAATACAACTCTATATAATGCAATTCTACGATTAATTGACAAAAAAATGGTTGATGTCGGAGATTATGATGAAATTATAGGATTAGAAAATATTGATAAGGTAATTAACATTTCGCAAGAACCTATAGGTAGAACTCCAAGAAGTAACCCAGCTACGTATGTAAAAGCTTTTGATGATATTAGAGATATTTTTGCACAAACAATTGAAGCAAAAGCTCATGGATTTGACAAAGGAAGATTTAGTTTCAATGTTCCTGGTGGTAGATGTGAACATTGTCAAGGTGCCGGCGTTACAAGAATTCCAATGAATTTTTTGCCTGATGTTTATGTAAAATGTGATGAATGCAATGGCAAACGCTATAATGATGAAACATTACTATGTACTTATAAAGGGAAAAACATTTTTGATGTTTTGGAAATGACAATAGAAGATGCTTATAACTTTTTTAAGCCACATTTGTCACTTGCTAAAAAATTAAAAACATTAATTGATGTTGGATTAGGCTATATTAAAGTTGGACAAAGTGCAACTACATTAAGTGGTGGTGAAGCACAAAGAGTTAAGTTAGCTTACTATTTGCAAAAAAGACCTACTGGTAAAACTCTTTATATTTTAGATGAACCTACTACAGGTTTGCATGTAGATGATGTTAAAAAGTTATTAGAGGTTCTTGAAAGAATTGTTGATAATGGTGATACTATACTTGTTATTGAACACAATCTTGATGTTATAAAGGTAGCCGATTATATAATTGATTTAGGGCCTGAAGGCGGAGATTGTGGTGGAAGGATAATTGCAACAGGAACACCTGAAGAAGTTAGTAAAAACAAGTCGAGTTATACTGGACAATATTTAGAGAAAGTGTTGAAAGCTGAAAAAGAAAGAAAGGAGAAAATAAAACATGAGTGATGTCATATTTTATTTTGCGTTAGTTCTTTTTGTAATCGGGGCAATTGGCTATGGATGGTATATGTCGCGTGTCCTAAAAAACAATTTAAGAATTACTAAAAATGAACTTTTAAAGAAAAAAACTTTAGTTTTAGGAGGCTTTTGGGGAATTATTGCTTTATCTTTAATTCTTTTTACAGTTTCATTTTACCAAGATCCAACCACAATAGATTATTTGGCGTCAAAAAATATAGTAATTGATGCAGGACACCAATTTCTCTCTTATTTCTTTTTGATTCTATTTGGATTTTTTGGATTTACCTTCTTAACATCTTTTTTCTATTATTTTTATTATAAAAATTTTGATGAAAAATTTTCTAAATGGATGAAGTGGATAATGTTTGGCTCAATCCCTTTACTTGTCGTTTCGTTTATTGTAATGTCAGAAGGTAATGCACCATATTTACAATACCCATTATGTAATTCAATATACATCGGAAAGCATGGCATAAAATTTATTAATAACTATACAAAACCAGCTCCTTATTATGTAGGCAATCAAATAGATGGAGGCATCTCGATTGCGTTCTATGCTATATTTATTTTGAGTGGCGCTTTCTTAGTATTAGCAATATGTGATCATTATATTTATAGATTGTATGGACATCATGATCTTGTTACAACTTGTTTCTTTTGGGCATTTCCATTTGGACTAATTGGTGCCAGATTATGGTATGTTTTACTAGATATTTCATCTAATGGGAGCAATTCCCAATATGTAATTGATCCGATGAAAATTTTTGCAATTCAGGATGGCGGTCTAGGCATTATGGGTGGTGCTATTTTGGGTATTATTGTAGGCGTTAGCGTTATGCTGATAATAAAATATTGGAAGAAAGATCCACGATATCAGCATGTTAGCTACTTAAGATTATTAGATATTATAGTACCAGCGATTTTAGTTGCTCAAGCTATCGGAAGAATTGGAAATTTCTTTAACTGCGAAGTTCACGGCAATTCAATTCCGTTTGATAGCATCAGTTGGATGCCAACATTTGTAAAATTGAATTATCAATTTGATAATAAAAATTTCATTGGGAATGCAGGCACAGCCTATTTACCACTAGCTACTATTGAAACGTTTACTAATTTGATCGGCTATTTCTTTATTTATTTCGGAATAGTAAGAGGGTTAGGAAAATATCATGCTGAGGGATCAGGTTTAGGATGGTATTTAATTTGGTATGGTGCAACTAGAGCATTCCTCGAACCATTAAGATTTAATTCCTATCAATATGATATGAGTGTTGTTTCTTCTTACTATATGATTGGCGGGGGTGTGCTTATAGTTTTAGCTTTTATTGCGTGGAAAATCGTTCGAGAAAAGAAATTATTATATTATTCAACACATGAATATATAGATGCTGTCGTGATAAAAGACGAAAGAACAGATAAACAATTAATTAGAAATGCAATTATTGTAAGTGGATTCGCGTTATTGTTTTTAATAATAATTTTGACTACGTTTGGAGCATGGGTATGGAAATGGTTTTAGTCTTTGATATGGATGGAACGCTAATTGATACCGATGAAATTATTTATCAAACATGGAATGAATTATTTGCACTATTTAAGCCAAAAGACATTAGCATTTCAAGAGAAGAAACTAAAAGTTTCAGTGGGCCACCTGTAGAACAATCTATTGCTAAAGCATTTCCTGAAGCTGATGGCGCATTTATTCTTAAAGAATATCGTAATAGAATTACAAAATATTATGACAATTTTTTAAAATTGTTTCCTGGCGAATTAGAAGTTCTAAATAAATTACATAATGAAGGTTATAAAATGTGTATTGCTACGACCAAAAATAGAGAAATGGCAATTAAATGCTTAGAAAAATATAAAATTAAAGACTATTTTGGCATTATTTTAACTAGTTCAGACGGATTAAAAAATAAACCAGCGCCTGATATGCTTAATTATATTTCTCAAAAAATGAATATTGCAAAGGAAAATATGATTATGATTGGTGATACAAAATTTGATTATTATTCAAGTAAAAATGCTAATGTTGATTGTGTCTTGTTTAATGGTGCTTCTAGACATTATGAAGATGATATTAAACCATTTGCAATTGTAAATACATACGACGAATTATATAAAGTTATAAAAAATAAATAAAATTTGAAATTTAACCTCCTTAATTACTTTGTGTATATGAAGGAGGTTTTTTATTATGCTTAAGCTTACTAATGTTACAAAATCATTTAATATTTCTTCTACAAGAAGCGTCTCTATTCTTCACGATATTAATATTTCATTTCCTGATAATGGATTATTTTTTATTGTAGGTAAAAGTGGTTGTGGGAAGTCAACTTTATTGAATATTATTAGTGGGCTTCTTAAGGCAGATAGTGGAACAATACTTTTTGATGATTTATCGATAGATAAAATAAGTGAAAATGAAAAAGAACAAGTTCTTAGAGATGATATTTCTATTTTATTTCAATATTATAATTTGATATCTGATATATCTATCCTCGATAATCTTGAGATAGCATCTTCGATAAAAAACGTTACAAATGATAAAGCTATTAATTTGTTAAAAACGTATGGTCTTTATGAAAAAAGAGATCAATTGGTTGATTTATTAAGCGGCGGAGAAAAACAAAGAGTAGCACTTATTAGATCTATTATAAACAAACCAAAAGTTTTACTTTGTGATGAGCCTACAGGAGCGCTAGACGCTGATAATGAGAAGGTAGTTCTAGATATGTTAAAAGAAATCTCTAGGGATACGTTAATCATTGTTGTTACTCATAATGATAGATTAGTAAATCTATATGGTGATGGTGTTGTTAAACTAGAAAATGGTACAATTGTACAAAATACTATAAGCATAAAGAATCAACACTCAACTCGTAAAAAAATTTTAAAAGATATAACAAAGTCAAATAAAAAATATATAGATAAAATGGTATCTAGAAACATTAGAAAAAATTGTAAAACTGGAGTTTTAAGCGCGTTTTCGACTGTTTTTAGCCTTTGCGCTATAGTTTTGTCTTTATTTTTTAATGAGGGATTAAACAATTCTAGAGATGAATTGCTATCCACATATGCTGATGTAACTACATTTAGTATTTCTAAAATTAAAAATGAAAATATTCAAAATTCTCATTTAACTTTGCTAAAATATGAAAGACCAACTTTTACAGAAGTTTATAATTTAATTGACAACACTAAGTGCTATCTAGACTTGTCTTATGATTATTTATTTGATGAAAACAAGGAGATAAAACACGGCATTAATTTTGAAAATAAAATTGTAGAATTTAAAATTAAGCCTATACTAAATCTTGATCTTAATGATGATGAATGTATAGTAAATTCACTGCTTTATGAAAAATTATTTCATGATAAATATTTAAACGAAATTATTTTAAATTCACACGCTACAATTTCATATATAGCTGAAGACAATGAAGAAAAAATAACTGAAAAAATAAATATTAATGTTCCGTTAAAAGTTAAAAAAATTGCTAATGAATTTGAATACATGAATGTTCCAACGTTATATTATCAAACAACACTATTAGAAAAACTTACAAAAGATATAAGTCTTAAATGTGTTGGTGAAGGAGGCTATTACACACTATATGACTTAATTGATGGTTCATCTAACAATAGTGATTTATCTAACAATTCCCTTAATATATTTGCTTTAAATAACGATTACAATGAATTCTTCTATAAAAATATAAAAGAAAATAGTAAATATATTTTTAAAAATGAACCGTTTACTATAGTTGATTCATTTTTAACTATTGGAGATACTGTGTTTAAAAGCGCTTATATATTTATAGCATTTATTTGCTTTACATCTTTTTGTATTTCTTCTTTTTTAGCGTACTCTACTATCGATAATTCAAGAAAAGAAAGCGCGATTTTATCAACACTTGGAGCGTCAAATAGCGGAATAAATAATATCTTTATTTACGAAAATCTCTTTTATTTATTAATGGGATTAATAACTGGAATTGGCGTAAGTACTTTTTCAAAATGGGGCATAAATACAATATTGTTTGATTTTACAAAAATTGAAAACGTTATCTCTTTTGATTGGCTGGCCATTGTTTTTATAATGCTTGTATATATTTTAATAACATTAGTGTTTATAACTGTCCCACTTATATTTTTTAAGAAGAAAAATTTCTCAGAGGAACTTAAAGAAGAATGAAAATAGAACTTAAAAATATAAAAAAAGAAATTGGAGATAATCTACTATTTAGCGTTGATAATATAAAGATTAGTGAGCATGGTTTTTATACATTTGTTGGTGATTCTGGAAGTGGCAAGTCAACATTATTAAACCTTTTGGCTTTACTAGATAGTAATTATGAAGGCACTTATTTGTTGGATGGTATTAATACAAAATCTTTAAAAGAAAAAGATAAAAATAAAATTCAAGCACTTAATTTTTCTTATGTTTTCCAAAGCTATAATTAATTAGAAAATGATACGGTTATTAATAACATTTTGTTAGTTTGTAATAATTTATTGAAACGAAATAAAGAAAATATTGATTTAAGAATTAATGAATTGTTGGAACTTCTCGGTATAAGAAAATTAAAACATGAATATGTTAAAAATCTAAGCGGTGGAGAAAAGCAAAGAGTTGGAATAGTTAGAGCACTTGTAACATCTCCTAATATTATTTTTTGCGATGAGCCTTCCGGAGCTTTAGATAAAATAAATGGCGATTTTATTTTCAAAATACTTAAACAAATATCGAATGACGCTATTGTAATTTGTGTGACACATGATAAAGAATTAGCTAATCGATATTCAGATAGAATTTTTGAGTTTAACAATAAGAAAGTTGCTGTAAAATCTAATAGAAAAAATAAATTATACGATAGCATATGCATTTCAAAAATTTTAAAGAAAGAACAAGCAAAATTATCATTTAGATTTATATTCCAACATATAAAAAATAAGATAAAATTGCAAAAATTTCGCAATATTTTAAAAAATTTTCTACTGTCTACTTCATTAATTACAAGTGGTATTTCATTATCTCTTTCTATAAATTTAAATAATACCATAAGCAATGCTTTTAATAACTTAGTGGACCAAAATAGTGTGATAATGACCAAAAAGAATGGCAATTGTGGAGTTTTTGATTATTATTGTGCTGGAGATGAGTTAATAAATGATATAGTTAAGGACTATTCTAATGATATAGATTATTATGGCATTAATTATTTTGCTGATTTCGAAAACTTATTCCCAGATGAAAATGCTTTATATATTTTAAATGAAAACAGATATAACAAAATTAATGGATTTTCTATAAGGATGTTTAATGAATTCATATTAAAAAATAATCAATATACAGAGCAAATTTATCCACAAGGTGTTCGTGATTTAGAGGATGACGAATTAATAATAAGTATTACTCATGATCAAATGAAAGAAATTTGTTTATTGCTAAAAATTATTCGAACTTTTGAAAATTTAGGCAAATATTTATCGACTCATAAAGTTTTTCTAACAATGAGACTAAGAAATAATTCGTGGGAATATTACGATGAACAAATATTTAGACTAAGAGGAGTAGTTTTAAGTAATAAAAATAGAGTTATACATTCTAATCCGTTATTTAATGAATACTTATTTGAAGAGATGATGAGATTTCCGACATCTAATAAAATTAATAAAGAAGAGCAATTTCCATGGACACTTAAAAAAATGTATTATATTCATACAAAAAAATATCAAACTTACTTTCTGAATAAAATTTTTTATGATGAAAAATATAAAGATTTAATTTTTGAAAGCGATAAAAAGAGATTTTCTCCGCTTTCTTGTTCAAATAATAATTGCTCAACAAATAAAATTTTTGTATTTAATTCATTTGGAAATTTTATTGATAAACGTATGATTAAAAAAGTGAAAAGTTTAGGTTTTGACTTCGAAGATTATTATTTTTCTAGCGATTTAGGATATTTAAATAATGGCACTTCAATATTTAATGGATTTGCAAGGCCTTCCTTTTTTTCGTGTGATATTAATAAAATAGAATCCATAATTGATACTTATTCTAAGATTGAAACAGATGAATTGTCTAATTTGAAAGTTCCTGAAGGAGTTTTAGATGCTTATGCCTTTAATCCAAATAAGAATAATATTAAATTTTCTCCGATCAAAGAAGAATTCTTACCGAATGAAATTATAATAAGTGAGGGTTTTAGAAAACTTTTGCACAGTAATTCAAACGAGATATATGTTACGATGCTACGAGCAACTGAAGAAAATGCAACTATTATAAGAAATGATTTTTCAACGATTAAATTAAGAATTAAAAGAGTTATTGAAAATGATGAAAGCATCACCATTTATCAAAATGGAAATTTTACAATTTCTTTGTTTAGAGATTTATTTAAAATCTCTTCGCTTTATTTAGTTCCAACATCAATAATTTTTAAAACAAAATCTAGAATGGATTTTAATAAATTAAATAATTTACGAGAAGTATTTCCGCAATATAATTTTGTCAATCCTATAGAAAATATAGAGAATAGTATTGATGACTCGACCATTTTTTTAAAACTCATTTTAAATGTTTTCAGTTTAACAACTATACTTATAACTATTTTATTAATGCTAATAATTACTACTATAAGCACAATTCAAAATCATCGAGAAAACGCTATTTTTAAAGTTTTAGGATTTAATAATATTACAATTAGTTCCGTTTATCTTGTTGAAAACTTATATTTAGGAGTACAGTGTTTTTGCATTAGTTCGCTTTCGTTATTTTTAATTAATTTTTTATTGAGCAAAATACTTGATTCTTTTTTGTGCTCTTCCTATATGATTTTAGTAAGTCCGCTTATTATTTTAATAAATTTTTTAATCATGTTAACGATATGTATTTGTGGAACAATTGGAAGTTATTTTCAAATAAAAAATCTAAATATTGTTAATTACCTAAGGTAATTGCATATTTTGAGTGTTTTATACCTTACTTTTTAGGCTTAATTATGTAATAATTAATACGCTTTAGGAGGATATTTATTTATGGGTTTAAAAGCTGGTATTGTAGGATTGCCAAATGTTGGTAAATCAACTTTGTTTAATGCAATTACTAACAGCAATGTAGAAGCGGCAAATTATCCATTTGCAACCATAAGTCCAAATGTCGGAACTGTTATTGTACCTGATGAAAGAGTTGATAAACTTACAGAAATTTTCAAGCCAAAGAAAACAATTTATACTACGTTTGAATTTTGCGATATTGCTGGCTTAGTTAAAGGAGCTAGTAAAGGTGAAGGCTTAGGAAATCAATTTTTATCACACATTAGAGATACTGATGCAATTATAGAAGTAGTTAGATGCTTTGAAAACAATGAAATTATTCACGTTGAAAATACTGTGGATCCTATCAGAGATATTCAAATTATCAATCTTGAGCTTGTTATGGCTGATTTAGATACATGTAATAATCGTATTTCGAAAATTGGAAATAAAGCTAGAATTTCAAAAGATAAAGAAAGTTTAATTGAAGTTAATTTATTAACTAAAATAAAAGAAAGCTTAGAACAAGAAAAGGCTATAAGAAGTCTCTCTTTTACTGAAGAGGAAGAAAAGATTCTTAAAAATTTTAATTTTTTAACTGCAAAACCTATTATCTATGTCGCTAATGTTAGTGATACTGATTTATCACAACTAGATCAATGCAATTTTTATCAAGAAGTAAAAAAATATGCATCTAATGAAGGAGCTGAATGTATTCCTGTTTCATGTGAAATTGAAGCTGAATTATCTAAATGTACAAAAGAAGAAAAAGTAGAATTTTTAAGCAGTTTAGGTGTTACTACTAGCGGTCTTGACCAACTTGTAAGAAGTGCTTATAAATTATTGAATTTATCAACATTTTTCACTGTAGGAACAGATGAAGTACGTGCATGGACTTTTAAAAACGGCATGCTTGCACCAGATTGTGCAGGAATAATCCATACTGATTTTAAAAAAGGCTTTATCAAAGCTGAAGTTTATACTTATGATGATATTGTAAAATATAAAAATGAAGTTGCTTTAAAAGAAGCTGGAAAAATCAGAATGGAAGGAAAAGATTATATTGCTAAAGATGGAGATATATTCTTTTTTAGATTTAATGTTTAGTTATGAGAATAGGCTTTAGTAAAGACATACATGTAATTGAGGAAGGCAAAGATCTTATATTGTGTGGCATTAAGATTCCATCTACATTTGGACTAAAATCTCATAGTGATGGCGATTGTGCAATTCATGCTATAGTAGAATCTATTTTTGGTGCAATGAATATCGGAGATCTTGGAACACATTACCCACCAAATGATGATAAGTATAAAGACATTTCTTCAGTATATTTTTTAAAAGATTGTAAAAGAATTATGGATCTAAATAAATACCAACTTGGAAATTTAGATTTGCTTATTTCTTGTGAAAAACCTAAATTAAAGCCATATATTCTTAAAATGCGCGAGAATATTGCAAAT
>CAUWDL010000018.1:0-16075 GCA_963557285.1 uncultured Bacilli bacterium
TTTTTTGCTTTAAACTTATTATGTTAAAATTGATAGAATCACTATGAATTTACATACATAATCAGTTTTTATTTATATTAAGAATAGAAAGGAGGAAACATAATATAATAAAAGATGATATGTAAGCGCTTACATAGTAAATATATTTATATATAAGAGTTTTAAGTATATGTTCTATTAATTATTATTTACTCTTAGAAGGGAATTATAATTTTAAATAATTATGAATTTATTAAAAAAGTTTAAAGATAAAACTACATACTTCATTAAAACAAGAAGAACAGGCTTTTATTTTCTAATAGCCGCTTTAATTTTATCTTTAACACAAATCATCATTTATAACGTAGCATTTAGTGCGAATGATTTTATTCAATATAAACATTATTCAGTTATATTATTAGCAGTCTTCGCAATAATCTTAGGCTTAGGATTGAGCTTATTTAAATGGACAGAATCTATTGCACCATTTGTTACTTTCTTTTTAGAAGTATTTTCGTTTATGATGTTTTTTAAATACGGATATATGTATTTTAGTGAACTATTCTTTGCCGGTGTTACATGGCAACGTATTACTGAAATGTATTACGGATATATGGCAAGTATCATTTTATATATATTAATTTTTATAACATCAATAGTATCTTTTTTCTCAAAACAAAGTAAGAAAATAGTAGAAATATAATAATTGTCCAAGCGAGGTATAAAGCTATGAAGAAAACTAAAGTATTATATGTCACTAGTAAAATATTACTAACTGTAACGGCATTTGCTTTTCCATTCTTAATGATTGGAGGAGAAATTGCTTTTGATAATAAAGAAATGGTTAGTTCGTTTCTAGGACAAAAAACACAAGATATTGTTAAAGATCCTGACGCAGCTAGTAAGGATCATGAATATTACAAATCAGCTTTTAAAAACGTTAAAGAAGAAAAAGCGATGGGTAGAAGATATGCCGAAACAGTAATGGCAGAAGGTGCTACTTTGTTAAAAAATAATAAAAAAGATGGTAGCAAAGCATTGCCTTTAAAAGAAGGAGCAAAAGTTAATTTATATTCAACATCTTCAGTTAATCCAATTATTTCTGGAACAGGTTCTGGAGGTAGTAGTGGCGAAGTAGTTTCTTTAAAAACCGGATTAGAAGCTTCAGGACTTCAAGTAAATGAAGATTTATATTATTGGTATGAAGACAATTATGGCCGATATGGTAGAACTAATTTAGTTGGAGCAGGCGGCGTTGGCACTGTTACAAATGTTGGAGATGCTTCTTGGAATGAAATTGATACTCCAGCTAAAGAAGTAAATGCAGATGCAGCTGTATTTATATTAAGTAGAACTGGTGGTGAAGGTGTAGACTCTACAATCTATGCAAAAAATAATCAAGCTAATGTTTATAATAGTAGAGTTACTTTCGATTATAAAGATGGAAATTATCTTAAATTAACTGATAAAGAGAGAGACGTTTTAAGTAATTTAATACGATTAAGGGATGAAGGAAAATTTGGAAGCGTTGTTTTAATTTTAAATACAACAAACCAAGTTGAACTTGAATTCTTAGATCAATTAGATATTGACGGAATTATTTGGGCTGGTTCTTTAGGCTCACAAGGTGCTTATGCAATTGGTGATATATTAGCTGGTAAAGTAAACCCAAGTGGAAAACTTCCTGATACGTTTTGGAAGAGACATTATTTAAATCCTGTTCACGCTAATTTTGGAAGTTTAACAAATGCAGCTGATGATCCTGAAATAACTCAATGGAAAATAATTAGAAACGGCGCTTCAATGGAAAAAGAAGGTCGTCATGTAGTTTATCAAGAAGGTATATATAGTGGATATCGTTATACAGAAACTCGTTACGAAGATACAGTTTTAAAAGATAAGAAAAATGTAGGCGAGTATATTTATAATGATGTTGTTTCATATCCTTTTGGATATGGCTTAAGCTATACAACTTTTGACTATTCAAATTTTGATGTTAAACGTACAACAGCGACAGCTGAAAATGGACTTCGTGATGATATTTATGAAATCTCTCTTGATGTTACTAATACTGGTGATGTTAGAGGAAAAGAAGCTGTACAAATTTATTTACAAAAACCTTATACAGCTTACGATATAGAAAACGGAATCGAAAAAGCTAGCGTTGAACTTGTTGGCTTTAATAAAACAAAAATGTTAGATCCAGGTGAAAAACAACGTTTAACTGTTACTGTTGAAGAGAATGCTCTTGCTTCTTATGATTCACATGGTGCTAAAACATATATAGTAGATGAAGGCGATTATTACTTTACAGCTGCAAAAAATAGTCATGAAGCTGTCAATAATATTCTTTCTTATAAAGGAAAAACTACAGCTGATGGAATGGATGCTGATGGTGATAAAAAATTAGTTTATCAAAAACACTGGGACGCTTTAGACACTACAAAATATTCAAAATCTCTTGTAAATAAAGATAATGATATTACAAATCAATTTGACAATGCAGATTTGAATATTTACGATACAACTAAGACAAATAACGTTAAATACATCACAAGAAGTAATTGGAACGATACTGTAAAATTTGGTCTTGATGAACACAATAATAGAACAAAAAATAATGTTGTTGTTAAAGTCACAGATCAAATGAAAAAAGATTTAGATGAATCTTGGAAACCAAATCCAGAAGAAAGTAAAGGCGGAGAATATCCTAAGTTTGGTTCAACTGAAACTCATTATACATTAGCAATGCTTAGAGCTTATGATGATGGAGATGATGATCCAACAAATGATAAGCCTATTGCTTATGATGATCCACTTTGGGATAAATTACTTGATCAAATTACATGGGATGAAATGGCAGATTTCTTATCAAATGGAAACTATGGAAATATTGCACTTCCTAGCATATCAAAACCATTTGTTATTGATCATGACGGTGGAAATGGTGCAGTTCAAACTTATAACATAAATGCTGGAAATAATAGAGGTCTTGCAGTTAGACTTAATGATAAGGATCAAGGACAAAAACCTGCTATTTATCCTTCAAATGCTATTATGGCTGCAACATTTAATAGAGAATTAGCTAACTATTATGGTAGACAATGGGGTGAAGATTGCTTATGGAGTGGTCTCGGTGGCTTATATGGAATTAGTATGAATACACATCGTTCTCCATATGGTGGAAGAAACTTTGAATATTTCAGTGAAGATCCAATTCTTACAGGTCAAATATCTAGTGAAATGAGTAAAGGTATTAGAACTCGTGGTGCGTATACATACTTAAAACATATTGGTATCAACGATCAAGAAACATATAGATGTGGTTTATTTACATGGGCGAATGAACAATCAATTAGAGAAATTTATTTAAGACCATTCCAAATCACAATCGAACAAGGCGGTGCGCAATCTGTCATGACAAGCTTAAATAGCATTGGCATTGAATGGAGTGGCTGCCAAGGGTTCGTTAATAATGTTTTACGCGATGAATGGGGTATGACTGGTCATGCTGTTACAGACTCATTAGGATGCCATAATGGTGAATTTGCTAGAGGACTATTCTATGGAAATGATTTACCATTAGGTGTTTATGATAAGAATGTTTATAACTTTGCTAAACCAAAAGAATTAGGTGGAACAGGCGAATACGGAAACTATGCAATGGCAATGAGAGAGTCCCTACATAGAGTTTTATATACAGTTTCACAAAGTTTCTATATGAATGGATTAGCTTCAACTGATAAGATTGTTGAGCTTACTCCACCATGGATTAGCATTTTAAGTGGACTTCAAATTGCATCTGCGGTTTTATTTACAATTAGTGTTGTTGGATTTGTTACAACTGCTTATTTAAATAGAAAAGAATTATTTTAGGAGAACACGAAAATGAAAAAGAATTTTAAAACATTTAAATATTTTGCATTAAGTGCTTTTGCTATATTAAGTCTTGCTTCATGTGGTGGAGAATCTGCACCACATGAAGAACCTCCAGTACAACCTGATACTCCTCAAAAAGAAGAATTTGGTATTACACAAAGAGAAAACGATTTAGATGATTATCCTGATTTAAGACCTGACCGTGAAGGCTTTGTTGATAACACTGAGCCTGATACTGGAACATTAGTTGATCATATTTATGAATTTGAAAAACTTGCTTCTAATTCTCATTCTCGTGAAAGAGACCATATGTGTAGTGCTACAAGCTATGTTGTAAGTAGTGGATTTAGTGGGAATGTCGCTGTTGAATGTGTCGATATTGGTGCATCATTTACATTAGTTGTAGAATCAGATAAAGCTGTTAAAGTACCACTTGTTATTGGCTTAAATAACAATAATATTGGAGGCATGGCGTTAAGCAATGTTTTAGAAATTGTTAACAATAATAAATTTGTTGCTGATGGCACGGTTACATTGCCTACTGAAGGAACTCCAGCTGAAGGAGCACCAGAAGGCTACTTTGATATGGTTCAAGTTGAAACGGCAATTTCTCTAGAAAAAGGTAAAAATAGAATTAACTTTAAGTTATTAAGAAATGAAATCAATCTAGACTTCGTTAATTTAAAAACATCTGCAACAATTGTAGATAAGACCGTTTCTGCGTGGGATATTCCTAATTATGAAGTTTTAGCTGAGCCAACTGAAAAGCAAAGTGGAACTTTGATGATTAAGTGTGGAAAAGAAGATTGCCATCATGTTAACAAGACCAGATATCTACCTAAATTAACTGATGAATGTTATAAAGTTTCAGAAAAAGATCATATAAAAACGTATACTATAAATCTTGCTGGACAAGATGTCATTGCTTCAACAATTGATACAAACCCACAAACCGCATATCCACAAGATGATGGTAAAAAAGTAGATCATATTTATGAATTTGAACAAGCGAATATAACTGGGCCATCTCAAAATGAAGATCACTTCTGTGGCGCAAAATCATTAGTATTTAGCGGAGATTTCAGCAATAATTTCTGTTTAGAAGCGATTGATGCTGGTACAAAATTATCGTTTACAATTAATTCGAGTGATAAAGTTGAAGTACCTTTTGACATTAGACTCAGTTCGACTTATTGTGGCGGTGCCAAATTATCAGATAAATTTATTGTTAAAGTTAATGGAGATTCAAAACGTGCTAACTTAGATTCAATAATTCCATGGGGAAAGGGAAATGCTAATGTTGGCCCTGTCTTAAGTCAATATTTCTCAATGTCTGATGCTACTGGTACACTTAAGTTGTCTCAAGGCAAGAATACAATCGATATCATTCCAAAGGAAACTGGAATGAATGTTGATTTCTTAAATATTAAGACTTCAAAAACACTAGAAAATAATACCGATCCATATTGGAAAGATAAATTTATTCCAACACTTGAAGTTAAAAAAGCACCAGAAATGTTTAAACCAGGTGAAGTTACAATAAAATGTCCTACTGGAACAGGAGAAAATTGCGTCCGTACTTATGATTATATTTCACCTTTATATAATAAAGATGATTATATAGTTGAAAAAGTTGGAGATAAAACAAATTATTCAGTCGAAGCTTTTGGAAAGAAATATTTAATCGCAAGTATCAAAGATGATTCTAATGTAGATTATCCGCTCGATGATCAAAATACAAAAGATAATATTTTTGAATTCGAAAATTCTAGCATAACTGGGCATTCACAATTTATCGAAGATCATTTCTGTGCAAGTGAAGCTCTCGTTTATAGTAGTGGGTTTAGTAATAACTTCTGTTTAGAGAACACTGGAAAAGATACTGTATTCAGTTTTAATATTAACTCAAGCAAGAAAGTAAAAGTTTTCTTTGAAATTTCACTTAGTAGAGATATTTCAGGCGGCAAGCCATTACAAGACACAGTTGTTGTTAAAAACAATGGAGATCCAAAGAAGTGCATTACGTCATTTATGGTTCCAAATGATGGACCTGCACCTGATGTTGGTGACTTAAGTCAATATTTCCATATGGTTAAAGCAACCGGAACAGTTGATTTAGAAAAAGGTGATAACAAAATTGAAATTAGCCCAAATCAAACTGGTATTAACTTTGATTATTTAAATATCAAAACAACAGCAACATTAGTCAACAATACAAAGTCTTTGTGGAATGAAACAAATAAGCCTACAGTTAAAATCATTAAAGCTCCAACAACTACATCAAAAGGAACAATGACATTGCATTGTCCTAAGGAAGGATGTAAAAAAGGTGATCGTACATATAATTATTTACCAAAATTAAATGATAAAGATTATACATTGGAATCTGATGGTTATTATTTGAATATATTCGGTGAAAAAGTAAAAGTAGCTAATAAAGCTTAAATAATAATATCAATATAAATATCCCTATGCTACATTGCATAGGGATATTTTTTAAATTATTAAATTTGAATGCATATAAACTAAGCTAATAAAAGACTAATAAATATTCCAAATTGAACAATATAATATGTAAGCATAATTATAAACTGAATATATTTAAATGGCTTAATAAAGCGTTTTTGTGCAATTAAACTATCGCTAATAATAAACAATATATAGCTTAAACTGATTATTAGCATAAAAGTTGAATTTGTTAGACTATATAAATAAAAAGAATATATAGTGTTCATAATAAGAGCTGTGCCATATATTCCACCAAATATTGTAAATAATGGTCTAGCATATTTTTTTAAAAGTAGTGTAGATAATACAGGTAAAGTAATAAGTAATATCGAAAAAGGAATAAATAGATAATTATTAAAAATTCCAGTTGTTTGGTTTAATAAATAAGCAACCAATATATGTTCAACTAAAAAACTAGTCGCGCCAGTTAAAAACATTGTTTTATTCCAACTTAATAAAAATAAATCACCGATTAATCCAAATGTTAAAGCTAAATAAATCAGAGGATTATCTATATCAACAATCATTAATAAAACAATTAATGTGATAAGTGGGAAAGCTTTAAATAATTTTCTATGTTTTTCGTCACGAATAAAGCAAAAATATAAACTAATAAAAGAGAATATCAAAAAAATGATACTAAAAACGATTATCGTGATACTTTTCCAGTCCATAGTTTTATTATAGCTAAATTATTACGTTATGTAACTAACAAAGTGAAGTTCGTGTTAAACTTAAATTTTTAATTGCGTAATATAATCATGGCAAAACATGATAAAATTTTTTTATGAAAAGTAAAATAGAAAAAAGAGATAGACAACTTGAATTATTAAAAAAACATTATGATGTGGATGAAGAAAAAAAGATGATTAATATATCTTTACGATATAAAGATGCAACAGATGTTGTTGTTGAAGATTTAGGAAAAAAAGAATGTCCACAATTTGAAAAAGATGTTTTATATAGAATTAATGAAGTCGCTGAATCGTTGCCAATTGGTTATAAAGCAAATGTTGAAATCGCGATAGATGATTATCTTGAATATACACCTGAAATTATTAAAGAGTCTTTTAATGATGAATTAGAACTTAATCATTTTAGCTTTAGGCATAATAGGAGAAAGAAATGGCTTGTTGCTTCTTTACTTGTTGTTATTGGAGTAATTATCTTAATTTTTATGGCCGCTGGAAATATGCATGGTTGGTTTGGAGCAGGCACTGAACAAGAAATTATTACTGAAATTATTGATATTTGTGACACAGTATTAATTTGGGAAGCGGTTGGAATGCTATTTTTAGAGCCTTCTCAAGAAGGAACTCTAGGACTTACTTTTAAAAAACGTATAGCTTCTTTTTCGCTACTTGATAAAGATCAAAATGTTTTATTAACAGAGAATAATAAAGAGATGTTTCGTGAATGGCAAGATGAAAAGTTTATTAGTAAAGTAGGAAAATTTCTATTACTATTTTCATCTGCGGCATTCATTTGCATGGCTTTTTATAGCATTTATAATATATATCGTTTTGCTTCAAGCGGTGAAGAATCTCAATATAGTTTTGCGTTACTTATTGCCTTTACATGTATATACTTCCTAGTGCACTTATTAGCAGGCGTTGGAGGCTTCTTAAAATATATTGGTGTTAAAAATTGGATATCTAAATTTGTTGGCCTTTATTCTTTGGTTTTAATTTGTTTAATAATTACATCAATCGTTTTATCCGCGTTTGATCAAAACATCAGTTTCCTTGTAAGCAGTGTCTCATCTTTAGTTTTCAATGTGTTTTACATTGCAGGTTACCTTATTGATAAAAAGTATTAAGATTCATACTTAAATTAATCCTAAATTTGCGTTTTAGTAGAAATATAGTGGTTATTTATGCTATAATTTAGCCATTAAGGAAGGTGATAATGATGCATTACGAGCAAAAAGCCCTTTACTGTGGTGTAGCAATTAACCTATTCTCTTCCGTACTTGGTCTAGTATTCTTCTTTATTACAAAGAGCCAAACCATGTTCTTAGACGCATTTATATCACTTATATTATGTGTCTCAACAATTATTTCATTAGTTGTTTCTAAAGTTGTCAGTAAAAAAGATACAGAAAAGTTTCCGCTTGGAAGATACGCTATTGAAAATTTATTCTTAATTTTTAGAGCTGTATTAATGCTTGGCATAATTGCTTACACACTAATAGAAGGCATCGTAACAATTGTACATTTCTATGATGGAACACTTGTAAACGATTTAAATATTAACTTTACGTATTTAGGAATCTATTGTGCATTAATGGTAGGTTCATGTTTAGCTATTACATTTACTTATTCTCATTACAATCGAAAGCTAGAAGTACCAAGTGAAATTATTAAAATTGAAATTGTTTCTTCAATATTTGATGGCTTAGTAACTTTATTTGCTACTGTTAGCTTATTGATTTTTACATATGTCCCTGCATTAAATTCTATTTCTCCTATTGGAGATAGTATTGTTGTTATTATTTTATCAATTGGATATTTATACTTGCCTATAAAAGAAATTGTTAAACAAATTAGAATCTTGATAGATAAACGTGAAAATCAAGATATTGAAAGAGAAATAACTGAATATCTAAAAGATGAATATAGCGATTTTAATATATATGATGTTTATTGTGCATATTCTGGTGATGTTTCATCTATTTATGTTTGTTTATATCCTAAGAAAGATTTAATGGCTAGTGAAATATCTGATGAATTTTCTAGTATAAGAGAAGAATTAAGCGAGGAGTATACAAATTCTAAAATTATATTATTACTGAGTGATAGTGAGCTTCATGAAATGTAATTAAAAGGCTTATCGAAACGATAAGCCTTTTTGATTTATATAATAATAGTAATAAAAAAATTGCAATTATTTTTATTTCAAATTTTGATATTGCTTTTAATTTATCTTTTATTTTACAATTAGAATAATGAAACAAGCCTTATTCTTTGATCTAGATGGGACTTTATGGGATGCATTAATTCCGCTTACTGACAGTTGGAATGAAGCAATGGAAATACATCATTTACCATACAGATTTGATTTAAAAACAATGCAAAGTTATATGGGTTTAACGCCTTTAGAAACAGTTCATTTAGCTTTTAATGGTGTTGATGAAGCGACAGGACTTAATTTTTTTGATATTTGTTTAAATGCTGAAATTAAATATCTTGCAATTCATCCTGGAAAACTTTATCCAAATGAAGAGACTGTAATAGCTGAGCTTTCTAAAATTTGTGATTTGTATGTTGTTTCTAACGCTGATAAAGGTTACATTGAAAATTATCTAAATGCTTGTAATATGGCTAAGTATTTTAAAGGACATCTTTGTGCTGGAGATACAAAACAAGATAAGGCGATCAATATTCAAATTCTAAAAGAAAGAGAACATATCGACGAAGTAATATATATTGGTGATACTAAAAAAGATATGATTGAATCACATAAAGCTGGTGTGAAATTTATTCATGCATCTTATGGCTTTGGTGAAATTGATAATCCTGAATATAAAATAGAAAATCTTTTAGAATTAATTCCTTTGGTTAAGAAAATTTTTAATATATAAAATTTAGAAAAGGAGAACGATATGAAATCCAATACCACTGGGACAAGTGCAAATGGTGGATTCAAGCTCAATTACAAAAGAACGTTTATCATTGGTTTCGCGTTTTTTGGAATTTTGCTTCTTTGGCAAGTCTATGATTCACGGTGTCCTACTTTTTTGACTGAACTTTTTTCAGAAGCTTTGGGAGCGAAAAACAAAGAAGAAGTTCAATATTTAGTTGGTATTATGATGGCGCTAGATAATTTAGCAGCGCTTATAATGCTACCTATATTCGGAAAAATGAGTGATAAGACTCATACTAAGATTGGTAAAAGAATGCCATATATTTTAGTAGGAACATTCTTGTGCGCAGTTATTTTTCCGTTCGTACCAGTATTCTTCCACTTTCATAATATTGGTGGAACAATTGTTATGATGGCTTTAGTTGTTTTCTTTGCAATGATGTATAGAAATCCAGCTGTCGCCTTAATGCCTGATATAACGCCAAAACCTTTAAGAAGTAAAGCTAATGGTATTATCAACATCATGGGTTATATTGGTGGAGCTTGTGCAACAATTGTGGGAATTGTATTTGTGTTAACGAGTTACTTAGAAGGGTCTAATGGAACTAGTTGGGCTGATGGAACAAGTAGCATTTGGATAATTGAAACGCCGTTTTTGATAGCAAGTGCGCTAATGGTTATAAGTGCCTTAGTATTATTTTTTACAATTGACGAGAATAAAATAGAAGCTGAGATGAAAGACGAAATGGAGCGCGGTGAAAAAGTAGCTAGTGTTGCTTCTAGTGTTGAAAACGATGATACTAAGCCAATGTCTAAGGCAAATAAAATAATGCTTTTCTTAATTTTAGGTGCAGAATTTTTATGGTTTATGGCTGATAATGGTATTGGCACATTTATGAGCAACTACACAATTTATTACCTCCATTGTAAATCCAGTAGTAATATGATTAACACAATTGTTGGTGGTGTTGGAAGTGTTTTAGGATTTATGGCTGGTGGATATTTAGCTGGCAAAATCGGAAGAAAATGGACTATTTTCGGCGGCTTGAGTTTAACTGTTGTTGCTTTATCAATCTGGTTAGGGTGTAGCTTAGGAATAAATGTTGCAATACCTCCAGAAGGACAATTTAATGAATTTCCTATCTTCTTATATTTTGTTTGGGCAATGAAAGGGTTCGGAATGAGTTTAGTTCATGTTAATTCGTATCCGATGGTTGTTGAACTTTGTTCAAGTAAAAAAGTTGGCAAATTTACTGGATATTATTATGCTTCATCGATGGCAGCACAAACTATTACCCCTGTAATTTTAGGATCAATGATTTTAATTCCAGGCTTCACATTTAATTTACTACCAGTTTATGCACTTGTTTTAATAATTGGTGCTACAATAGTATTTGTATTCGTTAAGAATATAAAAATTGATAAAAATAACATCAAAAAAGGCTTAGAAGCTTTAGATGTTGAGGACTAATATGAAAAAAGAAGAAGCATTAAAAAACTTAAATCCACTACTTTTAAAAGGAATTGCTCACCGTGGACTCCACAATAAAGAATTTACTGAAAACGGGTTAAAAGCTTTTCAAAACGCAATTGATCATAACATTGCTTTTGAACTAGATGTACATCTAACAAAAGATGGTCAGTTAATTGTTTGCCATGATGATGATTTAAAAAGAACTACAGGTAAATCTGGAATTATTGAAGAATTAACGGTTCAAGAAATAAAAGAAAAATATACTTTATTAGATGGTGAAAAAGTACCAACATTACAAGAAGTATTAAAACTTAATAATGAACAGGTGCCTATTGTTATCGAATTAAAAGTTCATAAAAGAAACTACAAACCTTTAGCAAAAAGACTTTTAGAAGAGCTAAAAGATATTAAGGATTATAAAAATTATCATTTAATTTCATTTGATCTACGTGCATTATTTTTTACAAGAAAGTCTAAATTTATAAATTCATTATTAGTAACAACTACACATGAATGGACATATCATTTTAAATGTTTCTTTGATTCTCTTGATTTAGAATATTGCATGGTTAAAGAGAAGAGAGTTCAAAAATATCAAAAGAATCATTTGGTAAATGTTTGGACTCTTGAATCTAAAGAAGCTTTTGATGAGGTGTATCCATATGTTGATACAGTCACTTTTCAACTTATGGATGAAGATTATATAAAAGAAAAATTAACTGATAAAAATTTTAAATAAGTATTAATAAAAAATTACTGTCATTAAAATGACAGTAATTTTTATATTATTTTTAATTAAAGTTTAAATATTATTTCAATATTAAGTAGTGCCAGCTAAAGAAGCTTATGAACAATAGTACATCTACACAATTAATTTTAAATTGCACATTGTATCACTAATAAATTCGTTTATATCAAAATCAACGATAATATTGTTAGTATAGATTTTTAATTCTAAGATTGTATAACCATCGTATGTAAAATCAATATATTCATTATTGAAAATGCTATATTCGATTTTTGATTTATCAAAATTTGAAATATCGAAATAAAATGGTAATGCATTTATATAAAATTCATATTTTCCGTTCATTTCTACATTGCTTCTGTAACTATAGAATGAAATATTAAAAAATCTATATGTTGAATTGTAAATATCTTTATCTCTTGGAAAATATACTTCGATTTGACCAAAAAACTTAAATTTATAATACTCATAATTATCTTTAATGGTAAATTCAGGAATTAAAAAGTGAAAATTTCCATTTTTATTAGCTTTTCTAAGATTGAATATAAAATTTTCGGTTTCGTTAAAATTATTAAACTCATCATACCGATAATTTCTATATTTATCTGGTACTACGTAATCATCATGTTGATTTGAACAAGAACTGCAAGTAAAGCTTATTAGTGAGATTAAGCTTAAAAAAATAATTAATGTTTTTTTCATTTTATAAATTCTCCTTTTTATCAATTGAAATTTTATAAATATAGTGTATCGTTTTTATTTTTATAACCTTCTATAGAATGTAATCATAATCAACGTATTGAAACATATTATGGTCGATTTTAGTGCAGAACGCAAAATCGCCTAAGCACAATCTTCCTTTATTTCGATTCCCGGTTGCAGCGGAGGTTGTTTCAAAACGAAGACCATAAATTTCTTTATCTAATATTTCTACAAATTGTTTTAACCCTTTTTCTTTTTCTGATAATTCGGAGATAGGTATATCTTTTAGAGTGGACCAATGCCCTGCTGAATTTTTTGCCTGCATAACGGCTATACCATCTAAATTTTCAGATTGACTCCACATACAAGCTCTGTATATAAATGAAAAGACAGGCTTATCAAAATTCATTTCAAAATAAGCTCTACCAGCATTTTGCCTTCTAGGAGATAAAACGAGATAAGAATTTTCTATATAACCCGTTCTCAGTCTTTCTGTATTTATAGTCAAATCATTTTGTGAAACGATTGTATATTTCCTAGCTGGCTCGTTACTAACGTGAACGTTATCTAGTTCGTTTTCAAAATAGTATCTCGCACTAATTTTCCAATCTTGTGGCAAGAAAGATGATTTTAAAATATATCTATTTGGCTCTCTAAATTGTTGCATACAATAATAATCGTCCCGATAAGGATAAGTTTGTGAATCAATAGTGATATAAATATAAAAGAATGGATTTGCTATATCGTTGATAATTCTTTTCCACTCTAAACGAGTTAGTGCGTATTTATTATCGAATATGTTATTAATCTGAAAAACTTTAGTTTTATCATTTTTTAAGACACTGATTGAATGATGCAAGTTATCTTTTTTAGACCATCTTTCTTTAATTAAGGAATTCCATTTAAAAGTTGGAATTGTATCGAGATAGTTGTCATGAATTGATATTGTACTAGGAATAATACTAGAGCATGCACAAAGTTCAGTGATGTTGTTGTCTTTGCCATTTATACAATAATTAAACGAATGAGTATGTTCGAACTTTGGTTCAATATACATAATTTCTTGTATATATGTAAAGCCAATGTCTGACATGCTGATATGAGAATTATTTTCTATATGCCGTCCTGCATTACAATATATTTCGTCGTTTTGCTTATCGTAATCATATACAATAAAAGAGTGTGCACTATGTTCTTCGTCAAATTCTAAATTATTGTAATTTCTAGCGTCAACGACAACTGGTATGCCATGAGTAACTTTATCGATTATAGTTTGTCTCATCCTTGTAGGATTAGAGTTTTGAAGATGAATACTAACATCTTTTTTATTTAGAAGTGTACTTTCATCTAAATAATCGTTAATTATACCAACCATATCTTTTAAAAATGTCCCTGGAGTGAGTTTTTTTGATTCTTCGTTATATAATTTTAACTTAGTGATACCTCGTGATAATAGCTCTAAATGGATCGTTTTTTTTGAGTTTTTTTGAACCATTGTATAATACTGCTCATCACTTATGTGACTGTAATCGACGCCAATATCTTCTTCCCACTTTGAACCTGGCGAAGAATTAGAAAATAGTATACTAGTATCTACTGTAACGATATCGCTATCATATTTTTCTGGTAAAAAATCATCGCTCCAAAATGTATCATAAAATGATAAAAGCATATCAGCAGCGACGTAACTGCACGTTCCTTTTGAATTGTATCCGAAATTATCATATAATTTTGAAAAAAATAAGGAGCGAAATAATCAGTGATAAAAGGATTTTGCTGAATACTTTTTAATCTTTGCTCTTTTGGTGCTAAAGCACATGGCTTGATCATCTCGTTATCGTTTAAATTGTATTTTATATTTTTTTCTGTTTCATAAATATTAAAATAAGCAGTATTTGGAATTAATAAACCAATAGCTATTGCAAAAGTTAATATTGAAAATATTTTTTTATTCATTATGTTACCCCTATTTTATTTGATTAGTTTAGAAAATATTATCTTTTAATTTATATCTTTATGCACAACAGATGTGAAATTTTGTTTGCATTAATTAAAAATACAACTATTAGCTATGCTAAGCCATGAAGATAAAGCTTCTAATATCATTTTAATCACCCCCGTTTTTACTTTAGTGATATTGTTTATATTCTGAAAAAGATTTTCACTATATTTGAATTAAATTATGATAGTAAGCAAAAAAGAGTTTTTTCTATTTGTAACTAAATTATAACATTAGAAAAGTAAATATCAAATTATTGTAAGCGTCTCTTTATAAAATAAACATTTATTATAAAAGGGTGCAATGGTGATTCGCGAAATTATATATCTCATTTTCTACAATAAAAAAACGATGCTTAGATTGATTTAACCTCAATAAAACACCGTTTTTTAAAATTACTTACTTCTTTTCTGAAGTAATCTTTTTATATTGACGATAGAAAGTTGAATAATCGCTATATCCTAATTGTTTAGCAACAACACTTTTTTTAATCCCACTTTTTACCATTGATTCAGCAACAAACATTTTCTTATGCCTTACATAATCAATTAATGATATTTTCATATAATGCTTAAATTGATTGCATAAATGTGATTTTGAAAAATTAAGACATTTTGAAATATCCTCAAGTGTTATATCTTCGTAAATATGATGATCGATATAAGCGATAATATCTTGAATAAAATTATTAGCTTCAGTTTTTGAAGAAAAAGAACGACCATCTGAAGATGAGAGTAATAAAATTTTGATTAATTCACACATGAAGAGCATATAAGCTGTTTCTTTGTCTTTTTCATTTGAATATAAATCAAAGTTTTTAATACTATCATTAATAAATTTATTTCCAGGGATAAAAACTGGTATTTTTCTAAATTTATTAATTAACTCGCTAGGTAAAGCACTATCTGGAAATTTAAAAACATATCTTTCGTATGTCGCTTCGCTATTAAAATCTAAGAAATGGAATTTACCTGTTGAAATAAAGACGATATCACCAGGTTCTAATTTATGTGTGACGTTTTCAACCGTATAATTTAAATCTCCACCAACAAAAAATAAGACCTCATTAAAATGGTGCGCATGTTTTGAATAATCTCTACCTTTTACTGGTATTAAATCTACTTTATGTGAAAAATCGACATCCTTATAAATAAAATTAAACATAACTACCCCTGACCCTCTTTTAATTACAAAAATATTG
>CAUWDL010000019.1:0-14720 GCA_963557285.1 uncultured Bacilli bacterium
ATTGCTGAGGGAGGACACTTAAATATCACTCTCCATATTAGAAATGGTAGAGGATATGCAACAAGTGCTGAAAATAAAACACTTGATCTCGGAGCTGGATGGATTGCTACAGATAGCAACTATTCACCAGTTACGAGAGTAAATTATAAAGTTGAACAAACTCGTGTTGGACATGATCCACGTTTTGACAAATTAGTCTTGGAAGTTTGGACAAATGGTTCAATTGCACCTAGTGATGCGATTTCATTAAGTAGTAAGATTTTAATTTCTTACTTCGAAAATTTCTTACATTTAGAAGACAAATTTGCTGATTTAGGACTTGTCAAAGACCCTGAAGTTCAAACAGAAGAAACATTTGAAAACTTATCTATCGAAGACCTTGACTTAAGTGTTCGTAGCTATAACTGCTTAAAGAGAGCAGGTATTGCTAATGTTCAAGAATTAACTCAAAGAAGCGAAGCTGATATGATGAAAGTTAGAAATCTTGGAAAGAAATCACTTAAAGAAGTTAAAGATAAATTAATTGAAAAAGGTTTATCTTTCAAAGATAGTAAAGACGAGTAAGGAGATAGACAATGCAATTTGGTAGAAAGAATGTTCATGGTAAAGGTGGCGTTAGATTTAAGACTCCTTATACCTCATCAAAGAAAAAAGCACAAGTTAGAAATCTTGTAACTGAATTAGTTCTTTTTGAAAAGGTTACAGTTACTACAAGCATGACAAAAGATGTTATTAAACAATTTGATCATTTAGTAACATTAGCTAAAAAAGGTGACTTACATTCAAGAAGACAAGCAGCTAGCGTTTTAAGAAATTATGATGTAGAAGGCAAAACTGATGCATTAGATAAATTATTTAACGAGTTAGCAAAAAGATTTGCTTCAAGAAATGGTGGCTACTTAAAAATTTATAAGTTAGCAAACAGAAAGGGCGATAACGCTCCAGTTAGATTATTAACTTTAGCTGATTAATTAAATCAACATAACCTTCGCTGATAGTGTATAATATCAACGAAGGTTTTTTATTTTACAATTTTTATGATAGATTACATTGTTTTTGATTTAGATGGCACATTAATTGATACGCTCGAAGGCTTAACATACGCTGTTAATAAAGCCTTGAATGATTTAAATATAAATTATTCATACAGTAAAGACCAAGTTAAGGGTTTTATTGGAAATGGTGCTCTAAAATTGTTTACATCGGCATTACGACGCAAGCCTACTGATAGTGAATTTGCTTATTTTTTAAATAAATATGAAGAGTGCCAATATGTTTCTAAACCATTTAATGGCGTTAATGAAACTTTGAAATTTCTTGAAGATAAAGAAATTAAACTAATTATTTATTCAAATAAACCAAACGAAATTTTATATAAGCTAATTGAGAATACTTTTAAAGATATTCATTTTTCATACATACAAGGACAGGATTTTAATTATCCACCAAAACCAGATGTTTCCTTGCTAAATATTATTTTGAATAAATTAAATTTAAGCGGTTCTAAGGGCTTGTTTGTTGGTGACTCTATTGTTGATATACTAACAGCAAAAAATATCGGCTTAGAATGCTTAATAATGAATTATGGCTATGGTGACAAACAAAAAATGCTAACTCAAACGAATGTTACGTTTTTGAATAAATTTGAAGAGGTTAAAAAATTTATATGAATTATCAAGAAGAGTTAATATTTGGACTTATTCGTTGGATGATTAAAGGAACTAAGTATATAGAAAAATATGACGATGCAAACGAAGTAATTGGCGATGAATTAACATTTGATGCATTAAGCTATGTAATATTAATGGTCAGCGATATTAGCAAGAGAGTATTAGCAGAAGATGAAATTTTAGAAAAATATAAAACAGTTAATTTTTCTGAATTAGCGAATTTGAAAAACAAAATATTTGTACAGGATGCTATTGATTATACATTTATGTTCGATTTCGTAAAGGATGATTTCCCAATGTTTATCAGTGCTCTTGTATCTAATCAAAATAAAAAATAAATTTATTGATGTTTTTGAAGCGAGGAATAGTATTCTTCGTCTTTTTTTAAGTCGATAGATTCACCATCGTTATTTTTGATTGGCGTAAATTTATAATCTTTATATAATTCGATAAAGTCATTAATATCAAGATTTAATGTATATTTTGCTGAATAAATATAAATTTTTGTGTTTTCATAGACAAATATAAGCCTATTTTCGTTATCATATGATTCTAAAACATATCCTGATTTTAATAGTGAGAGCGCATCTTTGATATAAATAATATTCATATTTATATTTTAGCATATTTGTCTAGCTTGAATCTTTTTGAAAACGATATTTTAATAAATAATTCTGCTAAAATTATTCAGTAAAATATGAAAAAAATAATCCGTTCGATAAAAAAATAATTTTTAAATAACTTAATAAAGAAGTATAATATTTGTATGATTATTATTTATACATCTCCTAGTTGTTCAAGCTGCAAAAAAGTTAAGAAATGGTTTGAGGATCAAAAAATTCCTTTTAAAGAAAAGAATATTTTTAGCAGCGTTTTAAATCCTAATGAACTAAAAGAAATTTTAGCAAAATCTGAAAATGGAACTGATGATATTATTTCCACACGCAGTAATATTATTAAAGAAGGAAAAGTTAATATTGAGGATATGTCTATAAATGAATTAGTTGAATTTATTAGAAAAAATCCTAGTGTTTTAAAAAGACCAATTGTAGTTGACGATAGACGTATTCAAGTTGGCTATAATGAAGAGGAAATAAGGTCATTTATACCTGCAGCAAGAAGAATAGCTAGACAAAGTTGCCCTAATTATAATTGTGGTTGTGGCGATGATTGCAATGGGTTTAAGACGGCTGAAGAATTAGAAGACTATTTAAAAAAATATAAAAACGAAGATTAAATTAAGAGAAAAAACCTTATCCGATTTGGATAAGGTTTTTAAATTATAAACTTTCTAAGCATCTAGTTTGTTTAGAACGAGGATTATCTTTATAAATAATTCCGTTTTCTTCACAAACTTCTTTTAATTTTTGTTTAGCTTTGTCTAATGAATTTGAATTCATCTCAAGTTCATAGTCAGTGATTTTATTATAATCATTTTTATCAATTGAGAAAGTGTGTTTACCTTCTTCGAGAGGTATCTCAACTCTATGAGTTTTTAAACTTGAAACGATTTTTAATTGTGCTGGATCAAAGCCTAACATTTGGACGAATTCTTTGATTGAACAATCTGGGAAAATACCTTCAGTTTTAAATTCATCATATTGCTCCGCTGTAAGTTGAGCATTCTTTTCAAGCAATCCTTCACACATTGGAACTTTTAATGTCATAACATAGGTACGATTTTTCTTTCTTATTCTTAATCCGATACCTAATTTTTTAAGATCTAAGTTCTCGCTTTCAATGTAATAATTAACTTGATCGAATTCATCTGAAGTTCTTGTTTCATAAATTGACATTAACTTATCGTATTCGTCCTTAGTAATTAAAACTTTAGCTTCAATTTCAATATTTGTTGCCATAATTTCCATTCTTCCTTTTAAAATATGATACAATAAAATAGGATTTTTTAAAAGGGATATAGTATGAAGTTTTTTATTGCAACAACAAATGAGAAGACAGCTATTATGGAAGCTGGAAATATAAGAAAGATTTTAGAAGAAAATGGTTTCTGCTTTAACGAAACAAATCCTGAAGTAGTCATATCTATAGGTGGTGATGGGACGTTTTTAAGATCCATTCAATTATTTCAACGATTAAATCCTTTATTTGTAAATATTAATTTTGGTAATTTAGGCTATTTATGTGAATACAGCACAAAAGAAGTAAAAGAACTTATGGATGATTTATTAAATAAAAATCATGTAGAAAAAAAACTTAGAATGCTTGAGTGTACATATAAAAATGAAAAATTCTACGCGATGAATGAATTTAGAGTAGAAGCACTTAACGGAACAACATTAACTTTTGATGTTAGTGTAAACAATACCTTTTTAGAAAGAATAAAAGGTGATGGATGCTTGATTTCGACATCAATCGGAAGTAGTGGTATGGCACGTTCTTTAGGTGGAGCTTTGGTTGATAACGAAATAGAAATGATACAATTTATAGAAAAAGCTCCTATTAATAATAAATTTTATACATCTATTCATAGTCCATTTGTTTTAAATAATGATAAAACAATTACGCTTAGTAATTTTAAACCGGTTACATTTGGATTATATTTTGACTGTAAAACAAATATAATTGAAAATTGTGATGGACCATTAAGCTTTAAAATTAGTGATAAATCAATTCGTTTTTTAAAAAACGAAAGAAACAATTATATTAAAAAAACTAGGGAGGCTTTATTACATGATTAATATTTTAGACTCTAATCCTATCATGATTACTTGGATAACAATCATTGCTATTATTGCAGTATTGCTCATTATATTTTTAATTATAGTTTTTACAAAAAAACATAATAAACTAATCAACGAACAAAATAAGCAAGATAAAAAGTTAAATATTTCAGATGAATCTTTTTTTAAACTTTTAGGTGGGAAAGATAATATAATTAACTTTAAATTAGTTGGTTCTAGATTAACGCTTGAACTAAAAGATATAAAAATTGTTGATAAAGAAGGTTTGAAAGCTGCTAAGTTTGAAGGCATTATTGAAATGCAAAATAAAATAGTTCTTGTTAAGGAAGACCTTTCACAAGAACTAAAAGCGCTAGATGACCTTAAGACTAATTAAATCTTGCTTTATTTCTTCTAAAGGGAAGCCTATTACATTGTTTAGACTCCCTTTTATCGACTTTATGATATTAGTCTTTTGGTTATCTTGGATTGCGTAACTACCAGCTTTATCCATTACATTATAATTATTAATGTAATCGTTAATTTTAGAATCACTTAAATCATTAAAAGTTACTTCTGTAGTTATTTCTTTTGAAATAACTTTTTCTTTATAAATGATTGTATAACCACTAATTACTTTATGGGTTTGCCCTGACAAAGTTTTTAATGTATTAAAAGCATCTAATTTGTTTTTTGGCTTCCCGTAAATTAAACCTTTATAAACAACAATAGTATCACAAGCGATGATGCAATCAGTAATTAAAACTGAATTTTGCACACTTTTTGCTTTATAAAAGCCCTCAAGCATAGCATAGTGAGGGCTTTTTTTAGATATACTTTGCTCATCAAAGGTTGGCTTAATAACTTTAAAATCTTTGGTTATTGTAGATAATAATTCGAATCTACGTGGAGAAGATGAGGCTAAATATATCATAATTTTAATTAATTTTATTCATTACTAATGGAATAATCATTGGATTGCGTTGAGTCTTTTTAAAATAGTATTTAGAGACAACGCTACGACATGTGTTTTTGATATCGTTAAATGTAACTTTTTTAGAGGAGAATAATTCTTCAAGAGCTTCTTTAACATGCATTGATGCGTGTCTTGTTAAATGATCTTCATAATTTCCGTAGCTTACAAATCCAACAGTAATTACTTTTGGATCACACATGAGTTTAGAAGCTTTACTATCTATTACAAGCATAACACTAACCATTCCATCATCTTGTAATATTTTTCTATCTCTAATGACAGCAGTACTAACTCCATTAATATCATAACCGTCGATATAAACGTCCTCGGCTGGTAATCTTTCACCGTCAATAATCTTATGGTTTTTAAGAAGTAATGTATCACCGTTTCCTAAAATGAATATATTCTCTTTTGGTATGCCAAGTTGTTTAGCAATATCTCCGTGTAATTTCAACATATGATATTCGCCATGAGCAGGCATAAAGTATTTTGGGTTGTAGAGTTTTAAGTTCATTCTCAATTCTTGTCTTGAAGGGTGTCCACTTGAGTGAATATCTACGAAAACAGAGTTTGTAATAACATCAGCGCCTGCACGGGTAAGTTGGTTAACTACTCTTTGAATACTCACACCATTTCCTGGAATAGGTGATGAAGAGAAGACAACTGTATCTCCTGGAATGATTCTCAATCCTTTAAATGTACCGTTAGCAATTCTTGATAAAGCGGCCATTGGTTCGCCTTGTGAACCAGTACATAAGATAACAGTTTCGTAATCTTTTAAATCTCCCATTGTATCAATATCTCTTAACATCGATGAAGGAATTTTAACATATCCAAATTTAAGAGCAATTTCTACTGTGTTAATCATACTACGTCCAACAATGACGATTTTTCTATTGTGTTTAATAGTGCAATCAACTATTTGCTGAATACGAGAAATATTACTACTAAATGTAGAAATAATTAATCTACCACTAGCTTTGTCAAAAATTTCGTTTATTGAATCTAAAACATTCTTTTCACTTGGTGTCCATCCATCTTTTTCAGCATTTGTTGAATCAGCTAATAATAAATCAACACCTTCGACGCCAATTTTAGACATTTTATGAATCTCCATGTCTGGTCCAACTGGTGTTAAGTCAATTTTAAAGTCGCCTGTATCTACAATACGACCTTCTCTTGTATCAACACATATACCATAGCTATCTGGAATAGAGTGAGTAACTCTAATAAATGAAACTTTAAATTCACCAGCTTGAATTACACTGTCAGCATCGTATTCGACAATTTTAATTTTTTCTTTAATTTTTTGATCTTCTAATTTTTGTCTAATTAAAGCTGCTGCTAAACGTGGAGCGTAAATTACAGGTATTTTTACAGTTTTTACTAAAAATGGAATACCTCCGATATGATCTTCATGTCCATGCGTAATAAATAAGGCTCTAATTTTTTGCTGATTATCTTTAAGATGCGAATAATTTGGAATGACATAGTCAACACCGACTAAATCATCTTCTGGAAATTTGACTCCAGCATCTAAAATAATTAAATCGTTTTCACTTTCAACACAATACGTGTTTTTACCGACTTCACCTAATCCACCTAAGGCGTAAATTTTGATAGGGCTTACAAAAAGATTTTTTCCTGGCATTATAAAATATCTCCTAAGAATTTATTAACTAATTTTAAATAATAAAAGAACAAATGTAAACAAAAATGAACTAAATAGCGATAGCACCTGGCTTAACTTTAAAAGGATTCTTTTTATCGATGTGGTCATAGAAAAGAACACCCTTTAAGTGGTCAATTTCATGTTGCGCTACTATAGCTCCAAAACCAGTAAAGACATATTCGACATTTTTATTAACTAATAAATCAAAAGCTCGAACAGTTATTTTATAAGATCTATATACATAGCCTCTATGTTCTTTATCAACACTTAAACAGCCTTCTCCAGACTCGATGTAACATTGTTTTAATGATTCACTTATTATAATTGGATTAACTAAGCAGTATTGATGTTCAATATTGTTTTCATCCACATAATAAATAGCAACCATTTGTTTGTTAAGTCCTATTTGCGGAGCTGCTAAACCAACACCGCTTCTGACTTCAGGATGCAATTTCAAAAAAGTATCATCTTGTGATTTTTTTAAATAATCAAGCATATCAAAAAGAGTTGTTTTTGTTTCTTCGTCCATTGGTAAAGAAACAGGCTCACATCTTTGTCTTAAACTTGGTTTGTTGTCTTTTACAATTTTAAACAATTTCACGTTTTTAGTATATCATTTTTAATAACAAGTATTAAGTACTAAAATTAAAAATATATAGTAAGCGCTTACATTTATTGCAATATAAACTTTTTAATTTTATATGTTTTATGTAAAATAAATGTATGAATCTAGATTTATTAAATGAAGTATACAAATTAAAAGAATTAATAAAAAGTAGCGACGAATACCGTACTTTATTAGCGGCTGATAAAAAACTTTCTGAAAGTGAAGAAGTGTCTTTATTAGCTTATAAAAAAGATTTAGCGATTTGTGATTATGAAGACACACTTAAACACTTTAATAAAAATAGTGAAGAAGCGCTAAAATCTTTTCGAAATCTCAATGAAACTATTAAAAATATGAATGACCAAATCGATGTTAAAGAATATAATAAAAGTCTTGTAGCATTAAATTTGATGCTTACTGATGTTCAAGACATTATTTTTAAAGGATTATGATTAGAATTGTAGCTGGAAAATATAAGCATAGAATGCTTAAGCAACCTGAAATGGAAACAACTCGTTGCACAAAAGATGCTGCACGAGAAGGGCTCTTTTCATCGCTAGGAGATTCTATTAAAGGAAAGATTTTTTTAGATTTATTTAGTGGAAGTGGCGCTGTAGGAATTGAAGCTTACTCTCGTGGTGCTTCAAAAGTATATCTAAATGATAAAAATTTTGGTCCAATAAAAATTATTAAAGAAAATTTAAAATCTCTTGAAATCAACGATATAAAGCTTACTAACCTTGATTATAATATTGCTTTAGAAAAATTTAAGAATGATGGAATTAAGTTCGATTTTATATTTTTAGATCCTCCGTATAAAATGACTATTGATTATGATTTTGTAAAAATGATTGTAGACAAAGATATATTATCAAATAATCCAGTAATAATTTTAGAAACTGATTATGAAATTGATAAGAAAATATCAGAGATATATCAGGTTAAAAAATTAAAATATGGTAGAAGTTTAATGTTTATTATAAAAGGAATAAAAGAATGAAGAGAATAGCAATTTATCCAGGTAGTTTTGATCCAATTACAATTGGACACATTGATATAATTAAGCGTTCATCTAAAATGTTTGATGAAGTAATTGTTTTACTTGCTGTAAATCCAAATAAGAAATGTAGATTTTCAATAGAAGATCGAATTGAAATGCTAAAAGAATCATTAAAAGAGTTTTCTAATGTTACAGTCGATTATTTTAGTGGTTTAACTGTTACTTACGCTAAGAACAAAGGTGCCTGTGCAATTATTAGAGGATTAAGAGTAGTCAGTGATTTTGAATATGAATGGTCTTTAAGTGCAGCAAATGAATTTATTGACAAAGACATTGAAATGATTTTTTTAATGGCTCATAAAGAACTAGCTTTTATTTCATCGAGTACTATAAATGAATTGTTTGCAAGTGGAGTTGATATAACTGGACTTGTACCACCGATAGTCATAGAGAAATATAAAGAACGCTATTCAAATTAGTAAAAAAGTCTTATGCGATTTGCATAAGACTTTTAATTTAGTTAAGCTTTAAAATCTTCAGTTCCAATCCAAGCTTGAGCAAGGAAATCACATCTTTCATAAACTGTAGTTCCGTCAATCGAGAATACAACGTTTGAAATGATTGATTTTGAAGTGTTTACATCTGTTAAATCGATAATAAATAAAGTTGGAGCAGTAGGATTAGCTGTTGTACGTAATGAATCAATATTTGATTTATATGTATCAACATTTGTGTTTGAGACTTTTCCGCTAACTATATTTTGATAATAAGTTGAGTTTTGATAAGCTCCATAAACAGTTGAATAGAAGTTACTGAATGTACCGCTTTTAATTAAATATTCATAAGCAGTGTGTTCATCATATTGATGGTCATTTTCATCTGTTGTAATCTTTTGATCAGTGAAAATTGTTTTATATTTAAATTTATTAGCGATATGGGCGCTAGCGTTTTCTTCACCAAATACTTCGTTTGCTTCTTTAACAACTTTTTCATCCCAATATTTTTCAACTAACATCTTGTTAGCAGCATTAATATTCTTTGATGCTTCGTTTTCTTGAACGAAATAAAGGAACATTTTATTTGAATCACCAGTATATTTATTTAATTCTCTTCTAGCTTCTTCTTTATTGCCATTGTTCCAATTATTTTGAGCAGTTTCAAATGCTTGGAAGAATTCTGCAGCTTCACCTTTAGTGCTATCTTTTGTGCAACCTTCTAATGATAAACGATTGCTGTTTAACCAATCATAACTATCATCGCCAAAGTCCCAAGATTGAACCCATTTTGTTATTGAAGGAATTGAGAAAATTATTGCGAAAATAATACCGACAATTAAAAGTGGTTGTACCCAAGCGGTTTCTTTAATCCATCTCCAAACTGCAACAAATGGAGTTCCTAATTTCTTTAATACGTTCATTAAGTTTACCTCATCTAAATGCACTTAAAAGAATATCATTAAAAACTAAGAATAACAATAAAAAAATATTTCCTTATTTACAATGTATATAAAGTATTATACATACAGATACTAAAATTTTAACAAAAAATAAAAATGAATATTGTTTTTTGTTTAAACGATTATTAATATATAGGCATTATGTATTACGTTAAGAAATTTAAGAAGAAAATTAAAAATTATTTCTTCGATCATCCGCATCAAAAAAGTGTATTAGACAATTCGTATTGCTTGATAATTACATTATTATCAGCATTCATTTTTTCGTTTGGTTTTAAAGCGTTTATTCAACCAAACTATTTTGCTGTTGCACAAATTGAAGGCGCTGCAGCAGCTATTGACGGAATGTCGATTAAAACATTAGCTTCTTGTGGCGCTAGTGGTATCAGCCAAATTCTCATAACAATTTTAAAAATATCGGGTCTTGAATTTTTAACTGATAACCAATTAAGAGATATTACTTATTGGTGTTTTTATCTTGTTGTTAATATCCCATTATTTATTTTAGGATTTACTAAAGTAGGGAAGAAATTTGCTATTTATTCATTCTTAAATGTAGCTTTTGCATCTGTTTTTGGTATTATTCTGCCAAATTCAGATCCAAATGATTTTATAAATCAAGTTACTTATGCGTTAGGTACTGACATTTTTGCACGTATTACGTTCGGAGCGTTGTGTACTGGCTTAGCAAGTGCGTTAGCTTATTTAATTGATTCAACTACAGGTGGAACAGATATTATCGCTTATTATATTTCTGAAAAAAAGAGCGTACAAGTTGGCAAATGGTCATCATTTTTTAACGTAATTATTGTCACAATATTCTTACTTTTAAATATTATTCCTGTAAATGATGCGTTCGTAAGCCACGAGATGGGCTCAATTGAAGTTTCTACAGCGTTAGTTATTTTCTTGTTTAATATTTTCTATATGATTTTTGTTACATTAGTTGTTGATACAATTAATATTAAAAATAAAAAAGTAGAAGTTCAAATAATTACTAAAAATCAAAATTTATCTAATGTATTAATTTCAAACATACCACATAGCTGTACAATTATTGAAGGCTCAGGCGGATATACTGGAGCAAAGATTTATATCATTCATGTTTCGGTAAGAAAAAGAGAAGCTAAAAAAGTTGTTAAAGTTTGCCAAGGTGTTGATCCAAATGCATTTATTAATGTATTACCAATGGATCAAGTTTACGGTCGTTTTTATAAAAAGCCAATTAAATAAAGGAGGATATTTACTATAAAAAGAGGTTTATTGCTATTAAGTAGTGTCTTTACTTTATGTTGTTCGTCATGTTCTAATGAAAATTTAATCGAAACGCCTGATGGAACAATAGATTTATCGACAAAAAGTTACAGTGATTATAATGAATTTAAGTTAGATTCATTAAATAATTTTTATAGTTATGATGGCACTTATTCAATTGAAATATATTATGAAGGATGTCCTCATTGCAACAATGTTAAACCTTATTTATTTAGACATTTTGAACTATTTAAGCAAGAACAGAAAGCTTCAAGAGTCTATATATTTGATATGAAAGATGGCGCTAGCCCTGAGGGCAAAATTAATCGTAGTTATTTTAAACAAATTTTAGATGAATCAAATTATAAAGTTGATTACTATATTACTGAAATGATTAAAAATAAAACGAATACAATTAATGAGACCTATTATTTTGGTGTTCCTACTCTTTATGTCATTGAAAACCATACCTTAAAGGATGTTGTGTATGGAGAAAAATCATTAATTAATTATTATCGATCCTTATATTAGGATCGATTTTTAATTTTATAATACAACTTAGCGATACCATAGTATGCGTTTGTGATAAGGAATCCAGCAAGACATAGTGCAATAGTGTACGCAATAAAACCAACATACCAACCACCTTCAGATAGTATAGTTTTAAGTACAGGAATATCTAGATTGTACATAAACATCGATATATAAAATAAATTGCCACCTGCTGAGAGTTCATTATATCCATGATTTAATACTATTAATAAGTTAAGTAATTCTGCCATAATTACGACTGAAATGAAAACAAGTGTTCCACTTGTATATTTTTTTGCCATTTCTTTATAGCTAACTTTATCGTATTGAAGATAAGATGCACTAAAAATTCCTAAAGCAATAAGCAATAGGTGCCATATGATTGAGTGAGCATTTAAAGTTTGATCCTCCCGTGTTAAAACACTTTGTTGATATAACATAACTGCTAATCCACCAAGCATTCCATATTGAGCCATAAATGCAAAAAAAGCATCTTTTATATTTTTATTTTTTATAAAAGGAATTAAAAATGATGTGTACATAGGAATTGCACATAATTGAAATGGAAATATGTAGAAATGATATTCCCAGTTATAGTGGTATGTAATTAGAATTTGCTTGTAAATCTCAGTTAAAATTAAAAATAAACCAGTAAAAAAAGGAACGAAATTTAAGAATTTTGAATTGCTTCTAGCTTTTTTGCCAGCTTTAAAATAAAGAGGGAAAACTATTAAAATCGACATCAAAGTACATATTATAATAAATGTGTTCCAAGGTTTCCGTTGACCTTCTGGAAGTACAGGAAAAGGATAAGGATTATATTGATTCGATGTCAGCATTCTTATCTTCCTCCTTTTTATTTAAAGTCAAAATAATTATTGAATCGATAATTATAATAAGCGATGAAATTATTCCAAGACATATAAAAAATATTGATATCCAATTAATATCTAATTTTATGATAGGTGTAATATCTTTCATATTATGTACGCCAAATATAATTGCGAAGATTGTTAAAATAATATAGAAGAATGAGGTAATTATTAATTTATAACTTGATTTACTATCATTTCTTTCAAGAAGTAAAAGCGGCATGCCAGAAACGCATAAAATTAATAAAATACTTGGTATTGTAAGTGAGAATGTTGAATCAAATGTGGAAATTAAATAATAATTAACTGATGTTCTTAAATCTAATATATCTTGAAACCCCTCTTCGGGCATGTAGTTTCTATAATTAACTATAAAAGGAACAAAAAATAAAGAAATAAACGAAAAAGCAACTGTTAAAACTGCTATTCTATTTAGTATAATTAGTCTCTTTTTAATTTTATTGCTATTAGTATTAAGATCTCCCAAATATGAATATTGCTTTATTTTCTTATTTAATTCGATGATATCGATAATTATTGATAAAAAATACATAATAAGAAAAAGCGCAAATAAATAAAGTCCAGCATATAAATTACTTGTATTAAAATCTACGATAAACGAATTTGGATAAATAATTCTGAAGTAATTAATGATTACAAATATATAAATAAAAAATATACTTGTCTTAAAAGCTTCGATTATAAGGGAACATTTTAGGTTTTTATAAAATTTTGGAATTAAATTTAAAATAAGAGTGACAAACGTAATTGCTATGATTGGATACGAATAAAAATTATAAATTTCACCATTAAATGTTATATCTGTTGGATTAAAAAGGTGATAAATATATAAATCATGATTGTATGCTGTTAGAAAAGGAATTGAAATAGATGCTGTAAAAATTAAAATCATTAATATATTTAGTAGCAGGCTAAATAATTCTTTTTTAGACAAATTGATTTTCATATTATTATTCTAAACTCAATATTATTAAAATAATAGAAGCATAAAAGGAAAATGTTTAAAATGCTATTTATTAAATACACTTATTAGTGTATTATTAAAATCTATGCAAGAAAAAATCAGCTTTACACAAGAAATAAAAGAAGAACTCGCAAGGAATGAATATAACGAAAATGAATGCAAATCATTACTTGCTGCTTATATCAAATTAAATGGAACGCTTCGCTTTTCGGCGCATGGAGAAATATTAACTTTAAAAACTGAAAATGCAACTATTGCTAAATTTATTTATAGTTTAATTAAAAAAATGTTTCCTGATACAGTTGTTTCTTTTTCATTTGTTAAAGTCATGAAATTATATAAAGCTACAAATTATTTAGTTAATATTACTAAAGGATTAAACGAAGTTGTAGAAATGCTTGGATTAGACTTTCTTAATTCGAAAATTCCTTTCCAACTACATAATAAAGATGAGAAGGTAAGAGCTTATCTCATTGGAACATTTTTAGCTAGTGGAAGTTGCAATAATCCTACAACAAGCAATTATCATTTTGAATTCGCTTTAAATGATGAAGAATATGCTCATTCAATAATAAAACTTATTAATAAGGTTAAACATGTTTCTCTCAGCTTTAAGGTAATTAAAAGAAGAAATAAATTTGTTGTTTATTTAAAAAGAAGTGATGAAATCGGACTTTTCTTAGCGTATATGAATGCTAGTCAATCATGCAGCCGATTTGAGGAAATTAGAGTCTCGAGAGACTGGTTTAATTCAAATAATCGCTTAATGAATTGTGATTCCTATAATCTTAAGAAAACAATTGATATTGCGAATAAACAAATTGAATTAATTAATGAAATTGATAAAAAATTAGGAATTGAAAATATTTCAAATCAAAAAGTCAAAACTTTTTGTATGGTAAGAGTTGCGAACCCAGAATTTAGTTATCAAGAAATCGCAACTGCGATGAGCGAGATATTAGATGAAACTATTTCTAAATCAAATGTAAACCATATTGTTATTAAACTAAAAAAGA
>CAUWDL010000020.1:0-14208 GCA_963557285.1 uncultured Bacilli bacterium
TGTACATCAAAATGCAATATATATAATATTTTATAATAAAAGAAAAGCTGATGAATTATTACATCAGCCTTTTAGCTACTTAAAGAAGACCAGAAACAAGGTCGTCCCATCCACGTGCGTGGAAGGCAACAGTCTCATGTAATTTCTTTTGTTCTTCTCCGGTGACTCTATTTTCAAAGTCACCTTTTTGCTCATTCCAAACACCTTTACCACCGGTTGATGAAAGATCATAATAGCCCTTCATTGTAGGTGACCCAGTAAACTTAAAATCATTTTGTCCAGTAGTTTGATAGCACATTGTTCCGTTTACCGCATTCCAATGTACATCTAGAGTTTTCATAATGTTTGGAGTCTTATAGATTCTATCTAAAGCTTCTTTATGAGGATGACCACCTGTTAAATCTAAATTAGTATCTTGCTTAGTTGGTTTATCACTAGGAGCAATACCAAAATTTGTAGTTGATCTCGCTGCGCTTATTGCAACAGCTTTTGGGTTTAATGCGTCTAACAATTCTCTAGTGTTAGAACCGCTACTACCATGATGGCTTGCTTTGTATAAAGTAACTTCATGAAGGTCTTTATCTCTTTTAAGCAATTCACGTTCACTTGATGCAGTTAAATCACCAGCTGTAAAAAAACTAAAATCTTTGTATTCAAACATACAAGCTACACTGTAAGGATTACTTGCATTTCTATCCTCATTTCTACAATAATTGCCTGTATCCAAGATTTCTAAAGTAAGATCTGGAGTGAGATACCATTTATCAGTAGCACCATTAGCCCATTCTACACAATCAATTGCTGTGTGGTATTTAGCAGGATGTTCTTTATTTTTTATAAATTCATTCTTTTTTGAGACATATCCATTAGCTTCTTGTTGACCGCCATAGTCTATAATCATCGAAACATTTTTGACATTTTTTAGCGCTGAGGACATGCCGTTAATATGATCAGCATCACCATGACTAGCCATTAAAACATCTAATGTATCATCTTCCATTTTTTCATCTAAAAATGTACTGATATATTTTCCATCATAATCTTCGCCTGCGTCTATTAACATATCAAAAGAACCTTTTTTAATGTATATAGAGTCTGCATACATTTGACGCATCTCAATAAAATATATTTCTAGTGGCTCATCAGATTCACTTGTATTTAATAGCAAGGGATCATCTTTAGATTTTCCAGAACCAAATACGCTTATCGATTCACCTTTAACCTCTAAATATAAATTTTTTGATATTCTTGAATCAGCTACCGAAGTTGCTTTAATAGTAGCTGTACCAACAGTAGATGTTGTTAAAACACCTTCATTTGTTATCGTCGCAACACTTGAATTATCAATGCTCCGTGATACTTCTTGAGAAACCTCTTTTGGAAGGACTTCTGCTTTTAAATTATAAGTTTTATTAACTTTAGCCTCTAGAGTTTGTGTTGCGTTTGTAGAATCATTAATGAATATATTAATGTCATTAACATTAGTTGTATTATCTTCGCTTCCTCCACACGATGCAAGAAGTATCAATGAAGAAGCGATAAGAATTGTTTGCTTACAATATTTCATGTTTTTTCCTTAAACAAAATTATTTTAAAAGTTTTAAATCATCAAAATTAAGTCTTTTACCAACTGTACCTTTAAATTTAATAGAAACTCTTGTGTTTTCAGTTGGTTCTTTAACAACATATCTAATGGTGTCTAAATTTCTAGAATTAATTGTATAAACTTTTTGTCCCTTCCAACTATTTCCATCATCATTAGAATAAGCTACTTCGATTTGAGAACCTAATTCGTCATTTCCATATGTTGCAACTTGGAATTCAAATTGAGAAAAATTCATGCCTTGTTTTAATGTAATCGCACCAGCTTTACATGCAGTAGAATTATTTTGCATTCTCATTGACCAATTTCCATTACGAACATCTGATTCAGTTTGACCAATTAAAGTATTTTTTAATTCCCATGTAGCGTGAGGTGTTCCTAAAGTAACATCATCACTTGGTTTTACACTGTAACTTGGCTTACTTTCACTACATCCATATTGACCAGCTGGAAGAGCATCTTCTAAATCGAAAGAATGAACAGTTGTAAGTTTTTCAGTACCTATATTCGTAATTGTTAAATCGACTTTTTTGCTTTCTTGACCTTTTTTAACAGTAGCACTGAATTTTACATCTTTTGTTGACGTACATTTAACTATTCCATCATTAGAAATATCTGTACCATCAAAAGTATATTCAATAGTTAAGCCATCATAGCCTTTAATTGTTTTAGGTAAAATAGTTTTTGTATCATCGCCTGTTTTTAATGAATTAGGAAGTTCAATTTTAGTTGATGCTAGTTCAACAATTTGTTTGTCGGTTAATGGCAAAACCTCAAAATCATCAGCACTTAGAATTTTAAATTGAGGTTCAGGATTTCCATATCCGAATTGATCAGCCATACATTTTTTTATCTTAATTGGTGAACCATATGGAATAGATTTTAATTTATTAACAATAGCAGTGAATCCATCACTTCCAGATGTAACTGGATCGATTCTAAATGTATATTTTTGATCATTTTTATAAGCTATAAAATTAAACGCTTTTCCATCATCTCTAACTGATAACTCTTTAGTATCCAAACTATCAAATGATACATATCCATTTAGATATGGCTTTAATGCTTCAACAGTTGTTAAATTCAATGATGTAGCATTTGTTACGGTATATTCGATATTTTTTGTTAATTCTTCAATTTGTTCTACTTTATAAAGTTCATGATTTTTAGTATGAAGAACATTCTTAAAACCACAAATTGTATATTTTTTTCCTTCTTGAAGAACTTGCGTCTCTTTATTTAAACCGTAAATATAATAGCCGCCTGTTCCATTAGAAAGTACTGCGTTATAAGTTCCATCTTTATTAGTGCCTTTTTCAACAAAAGTACAAACGCCTTCTACTTTTAATGCTGTTTCTAGTTCAGCATTTAAATATTGTTCATGATTAGAAACTTGAACTTTTGACCAATCTACAGATGGTCCTTCAGGTTGTCCTTCTAATACTCTTATTTCGAGTGAATTTTTAATTGTATTGTCTAATTTTGAAGTAACGGTTATATTTGCTGTACCAGGTTTCAATCCTTTTATTTTTCCACTTTGTTGAACAGCAACAATATCTTCGTGGTCACTTGAAAATATAACTTCTTCACTTGCACCTTCAGGTTGAACTCTAAAAGATAATTGTGCAGTTTCATTAACTTCTATATCTTGCTTTGGTGCAAGTAATTTTATTGAGGTTGGTTTTACAACTTCATCTTTTTTAGCAACAATATCTAATGAATATGTTCCTTTCACGTTTTCATCTAAATAAGAAGCTGCAACAACTTCAATTTTTCCTTCTTTACTCGCTGTTAATAAACCAGCAGTAGAAATCGCGGCTTCTCCAGTAATATTATTGACACTCCATGTTACTTTTTGTTCTAAGCTTTCTGGAAGAACAGCAGCACTAAATTGTAATGTCTTGCCAACTTCTAACGTTTTTACGTCTCCTTCGCATGAAACAGTTACTGAATCAACTTTGTTTTCTAGTTGAGCCTCACCGCATGATGTTAATAAAATTGCTGATGAAGCTAATGCGAATAATAAAACGTTTCTTTTTTTCATAATAATTTTAATTCTCCTACCTTTAAAAATGAAAATATTAAAAGAACGAATAATTTAAAATAACTAGAAGTATTATGTGTATTTTGCGCGCACCACTTCGTTGTTAAAATTGAATCGCTTTGTTGTTTTTAGCATTTCCTTTTAGACAATGGGGGTGACCGCGATCCTAATATTACAATAATAAAAAAATATCTCTTTTTCAACAAAATAGAGAATTTATTACTAAATCTTTACACAAAATTAATACGAAAAAATAAGCATTAAAATAATAAAAAAATAATTATTTTTTAGCATATATATAAAGAATAACGCGAAACTATAATCAAGACTTTGCATATATAATACATGCAGAATTTTAAAAAATACTTTTGGCAATAAAAAAGCCTGAATTAAATTCAGACATATTTTTTAAATTTGGTGATTCTCCGGGGATTCGAACCCCGGACCCACTGATTAAGAGTCAGTTGCTCTGCCAACTGAGCTAGAGAACCAAACGCTAAACTATTATATACCAGTATAATAATCGATGCAAACATTTTTTGATGTATTTTATATTACTGTTTTCCAAACCAATGTTTTTAATCATTCAGTAAAACACAGTAAAACAATTTCATCTAGACAAAAAATAGTTTTGCCTAGATGAATAAGACATTAATATTTAATTATTAGAATTTCCTTCATTTAATTCTTCACTCATTCCTGGTTCTACTTTAATTCCGGTTTCTTCTTCAAATGCTTTATCACTTCCAACATTAACTTCTAATTTATGATTACTCTTTTTCTCTTTTAAAATTAAATTTAATACAATTCCTAAAATCATAGCAACTGCAATTGATGTAATTGTTATTGTTGTACTTTCATCAGGATTTCCAAACTTAAATGTTAGTCCTCCGATACCAGCTACTAAAATAACAGAAGCAATAAATATATTTTTTTGATTTGAAAAATCGATCTTTTCTTTAATTAACATCTTAACTCCACTTGAAGCAATAAATCCATAAAGAATTAAACTAACTCCGCCTGTTACAGCTGAAGGAATCGTCTCAAGTAAAGCGGTAAATGGTGTAAAGAATCCAATAATGATACTAAGTACTGCAGCAAATAAAACAACTTTAGTTGAAGCTATTCTTGTCATACCAATAACAGCAACATTTTCTCCATATGTTGTATTAGCAGCGCCACATAAAACCCCGCTGATTGCTGTAGCTAAACCATCGCCACTTAAAGTACGCGACATACCAGGTTCACCTTTTAATAAATCCCTATCAATAATATTTCCTAAATTCTCGTGATCGCCAATATGTTCACACATCGTAACAAGTGATACAGGAACAAATAAAAGAAATACAGTTCCGATTGTAGCCCAGTCGAATTTGGCAATTTCATCAAATCTTAAGAAAATAAAACTTTCAGGATCGTTAGGTACAAATAATTTATAATTGAAAAAACTTGCAAAATTTATTTTCTCTGGTGAAAAAATATCAGTTAAAGCTGTAAAGTCTACAACATTGAAATAAGCATTTCCACATGCATAATATCCAATTAATGTAAATAGTACTGCTGCAATATACCCACTTCCCATTCCGATAATAAACGGTATTAATGAAATCATTTTTTTGCCATAGTGACTCGCTAACGCTGTGGCAAATAAAGATATTAAGCCACAAGTTAATGCTACCCAATTGTAACTTGCATTAATAGCACCAACCCCTGAAGCTTTTGTAATATTAGAAATAGCACTGCCAGCTAAACTTAAACCAATTACCATAATAATAGGTCCCACTACAATTGGAGGTAAAATCTTATTTAGCCAAGCGGTTCCTGTTTTCTTAACTATAAAAGCAAATAGAGAATATATTAAGCCGACAGAAATCATGCCAATTATTAACGCAAGATAGTTATTTCCTGTTGCTTGCCCTATCAAGACAATCTGAAGTGCACTTGACATTGGAGCAATATAAGCAAAAGATGATGATAAAAATACAGGTGATTTCCCTTTTGTTAAAAGAATGTAAATAAATGTTCCTATACCAGCCGCAATGATGGTTGCAGCCACTGGCAATCCAGTCAATAGAGGGACTGTGATACAAGCCACAAGCATCGCTAATACATGTTGAATACCAAATAAAAACCATTCATATACTTTTTTAGGTTTTTCTTCAACATCTAATACAAGATTTTTTTCTTTGTTCATAAGCCTTCCTTTCTCATTAAAAAAAGATTTGGCACGAATGCCAAACCTTTAATTAACAAATAAAATAAATAATGAAAAGTGAAAAGAGGAAAAAGAAGAGAGACCTTTAATTTTCTTTTTAAAGGCTTTAACAATGCTCATTCCTGAAGATTTATTTCTACTTCCCATAATTCCTTGAATAATCTTACGGGAAAGAAACATTCTTGTAAAGAACTTTTTATATCTTTTTTTAATTTAATTTATTTGTAAATAAATCATTTTTTATGTAAAAATAATACCTTTTTACAAGCTTTTTAAATTATATTCTTATAAATAGATGATTATTCATCCTTTAAACACTTAACTGGATCCTTATTAGCTGCATAATTTGCTGGGATAATTGCACTTAGTACTCCTAGAATAAGACCAAGTAATATCAAAAGAACAATATGCCACCAGCTCAATACACAAATATTTCCAATATTATAATATGCTGTATAGTATTGTTTGACTTCATAATTGACTGGAAAAGAAAGCAAGTAAGTTAATAGACAACTCATAAGTCCACTTAATGTTCCAATAATGCTAGCTTCAAAAATAAATACTCTACTGACATCCATCTTTCGCATTCCGATTGCTCTAAAAATACCGATATCTTTCTTTCGCTCTAAAACATTATTATACGTAAATAAAATATTCATAACACAAGCAACAACTAAAAGAACGACAACAAAAATCAGCAAAACTAAACTTATCAAACTTACCATATTTCCTACGGTTTCAATCATATAATTAGAATTATCATAATAATAAATTTTATCTTTTTCTGATAACATTGAGTCATTATATTCATCAAGTTTTTTAAGAATTACACTTCTCTCAAAAAGTCCAGTTGGGAATATTGCAACATTTAAAATGTCACTATAAGAATTAATAAAAGCTACAAGTGAGATGAAATGTTCATACGCCAAATCGCTAGTTGATGACTTTTGAAAGTAGCTTAATAATTCAAGAATATATTTTTCAATAACTTCATTATTTCCACTTGATAGCGCTTCTGACGTTCCTTCATTTATTAAGTTAACTCCAAATCGCTTTGCGTCATTCAAAAATGATGTAAATTGAGTCGCAATAGGTGTTTCTCCATCATTAATTGTATGATCGATAGGATAATATTTAAAAAATTTATTTGCAATCTCATTAATTTCCGTTGCTGTTATAGTGCTTAAATCATCTTTATGGATTGATAGTAATTTTTTCACATCTTTTTCTAAATCTAAATTGCTATTCGGATCATCACTTAAATAAACAACATTATTCTTTAATTTAGATGATATCTCACTACTTTTTTTATTAATATCTAGCTCTGTTTGAAGTCCTGGCAAAAAACATAAGCTAGGAGAAATAAGTGATAATGTAGAATCTTTTTTTGGCCTTAAAATGCCTGAGATAGTTAAAGTCATGCCTTTAGATTCATCATTATATAGTTGTCTTAACTCATTAGTTTTAAAAAAAGAAAGTTCTCTTGGCTTTGCTGTTTGAATTAATGTGTCAAATTTATAACTGAATTGATCGTATATTTTATAAGTTTTATTAGAGTTAGTATAAATCTCATCATTTGTAAAAATTTTATACTTTTTTCCAATTATATCATTAAAAGATATTGGTCTTACTTTAGTTGTTCCGTCAGTTAATTTTATATCTTCCATTGAATCATTAAGGTTATAAAATCCAAGATTTTTTAAAGTATCAAAATTTATTTCATTATATTCATCAACAACCAAAACAAGATCGGTGTTATCTTTTGGCATTTTTCCAGCAATTAAATCATATCCATTATCAATATCGCCATAAAGTACATGAAAAATGTTTGTTGGAATTCCATAGGTTGAATTTGTATAACTTCCTCCAGCACTTATATTAGTATTCAATTGCCCGATCATTTCGTTATATTTATGATTAATAGAACTTGGAAATGCTGTTGAGATGTTGTAAGTATAATCATTTCCGTAATTAAACAAGTAATCTTGTATTAAACCTTCTGATTTTAATTCATCAAGCATCTTAAAGTATTCAGGTGAATAATTATTATAAGTATAAGTTACTTTTGTCTTTCCGTTTACAAATGGATAAATTTCTTCTTTCTCAGGATATTTTGTGCTTTCATTAACTTCTTCAAAAGATTCAGTATCGCTTTTTACACTATAAGCAGGCACATTAATCGGTAAATTACTGGCTGTCGAACTATCAACATTATTCTTATAAATACTAAATCCATTAGTAATCGCTAAAACAAATCCTAGTGCAACAAGTCCAAAGCAATTTGCTACGCTTGTTAAAATTGTTTTTAACTTTTTTGACATAAACGATTTAAATGAAATTCTTGCTACATTTTTAAATTTCATTAATCTATTTTTATGAGAGAGCAAATTATCATTTTGATTATTATTTATAATAAATGATTCATTTTCTATACCAAAATGTTTATTAGCATTGGTATCAGAAATTACATTTCCATCGCTCATTCTTATAATTCTATCACTATATATTTCAGCTTCTTTTTCATTATGAGTCACTAAGATAACTAATTTCGTCTTTGAAATTCGCTTAAGAAGTTTTAAAACATCTGCACTATTTTTACTATCTAAAGCACCTGTAGGTTCATCAGCTAAAATTATCTCAGGATTTTTAATCAAAGCTCTAGCAATTGCAACACGTTGCTTCATCCCACCGCTAAGCTCATTAACTTTTTTATTTATAGCGTTTCCAAGGCCTAAATCGGTTAAAATTCTAATTCCTAATTCTTTTTGTTCTTCTTCTTTAACTGTTCCGCTAACTTCTAATGGTAAAATTACATTATCTAATAAAGAGAGCGTAGGGATTAAATGATAGCTTTGAAATATAAAACCAAATATTTGATTACGACATTTATCTTCTTCTACATCAGTTAATGATTTAATAGAAACACCATTAATTATAATTTCACCGCTTGTAGGTTTATCTAATAGCCCAATTAAGTTTAATAAGGTAGACTTACCACTACCAGAAGCTCCTAAAACAGAAGCAAGACCAGTATTTCCAAATTCTAAATTAACACCATCTAAAGCGATAAAAGTCTCATTAGAATTATACTTCTTTACTAAATCTCGTATTTCAATCATAATTTTATTATAAAGTATTTTATTATAATTACAATTTTATTTCTAAAAAATCAAAAAGCATCGATTTAATCGATGCTTTATTCTAATTCAAATGATCCTGTATACAATTGATAATACACTCCGCGTTTTTCAATTAAGTCTTTATGACTGCCTCTTTCTATGATACGACCATGCTCCAGAACCATGATTACATCACTATTTTGAATTGTTGATAATCTATGAGCAATAACAAAAACTGTTCTGCCTTTCATTAAATTATCCATCGCTTCAGTAACAATAGCTTCAGTTCTGGTATCAATAGATGATGTTGCTTCATCTAAAATCATAACCGGAGCGTCATGAACAGCTGCTCTAGCAATTGAAAGCAGTTGACGTTGTCCTTGACTTAAATTAGAACCATCATTATGTAAAACTGTATTATAGCCTTCCGGTAATCTTTCAATAAAACTATGAGCGTTAGCTAATTTTGCTGCTGCAATGCATTCTTCATCTGTCGCATCAAGTTTACCATATCTAATATTATCCATAATAGTTCCTGTAAATAAATTCGTATCTTGAAGAACCATGCCTAATGATTTTCTTAAATCTTTTTTACAAATTTTATTTATATTTATTCCATCATATCTAATTTTTCCATCAGCAATATCATAGAATCTATTAATTAAATTTGTAATAGTTGTTTTTCCTGCACCAGTTGAGCCAACAAAAGCAACTTTTTGTCCAGGTTCAGCGTAAAGAGTAACATCATGCAAAACAATTTTATTTGACACATAGCCAAAATCAACATCATGCATTCTTATATCGCCTTTTAAAAGGGTGTACGTGATTTCGCTTGTTTCTTTATGCGGATGTTTCCAAGCCCGAAGTGTTGCTTCTTTTTCTGGACATTCTTCAATATTTCCAAATTGATCATATTTTCCTCTTACAAGAGTTACATATCCATCATCAACTTCTTTTTCTTCATCTAAAATAGCAATTATTCTTTCGCTACCGCCTACAGCTAAAGCAATTATATTTATTTGATTACCCACTTGAGCAGTTGTATTTGTAAATTGTTTAACCATCGGTAAGAAACTTACAATAACACCAACAGATAATAGTCCAAGTCCGCTAAATGAAATATTTTGTGCATCAAAGAAATATAATAACGTTCCAGCTAACGCAACAAAGACATATAAGAAATTTCCGATATTTCCCAATGTAGGCATTAAAATATTCGCATAAGCAGTTGCTTTTGTCGAAACTTTTTGCAGTTCATGATTGATTTCGTTAAATCCATCATTACTTTCTTTTTCGTGGCAAAAGCTTTTAATAACTTTTAAACCATGCATCATTTCTTCAACATATCCTTCGCTTTTACCGATAACGTCTTGTTGAGCAATATAATTCTTGCTTGATGTACCAGCAATATGCTTACTTGTAAAAATCATCACAATAGCGCCAACGACAACAATTAAAGTTAACCATAATGATGATGAAAGCATAACTAATAAAACAGTAATGAATGTACAACTACATATTAAAATTTCAGGAATCGAATTAATTAAAAGTTGTCTAATTGTATCGACATCGTTAATATAAGTAGACATGATGTCGCCTTTATTATGAACATCAAAGAATCTTACAGGTAAGTCTTGCATATGAGCAAATAATTTTTGCCTTAATTTGTTCATATATGATTGGCCACAATACGCCATTATTTGTGAATAGCATAAACCAGCTAATATAGATGCACTATAAAACCCTAATAAAGTTAATGTTCCGATTGTTACATTACTAATAAGTTCAGGAACAAGTGCTTGATCGCAATTTTTATTTTTAATCCAATCAGTTAATAAATTAACAACATTTTGTAACGTTAAAGGAGCTGCAATATTACCTAACGCTGTTAACAAAATACAAATAACAGCTAATGAAAATCCTAATTTGTGAGAGGAAATAAAGTCGAAAATTATACGAAGAATTGGCGATCTTTTTTTATTTTTCATTTTTATTTACCTCCTATTCTGTTTTGAAGAACATAAATATCTTGATAGACATCATTTGTTTTTAGTAATTCTTCATGAGTACCAATACCATTAACTTTTCCATCATCCATAACGATAATAAAATCAGCATCTTGTACGCTACTTATTCTTTGAGCGATTATTATTTTTGTAACATCTGGAAGTGTCTTTTTTAAGCCTTCTCTAATCATAGCATCAGTTTTAGTATCAACAGCGCTAGTTGAATCATCCATAATTAAGACTTTTGGCTTCTTTAAAATTGCTCTAGCAATACATAATCTTTGGCGTTGTCCACCACTTACATTACTACCACCTTGTAAAATATAAGTATCATATTTATCAGGGAAAGTTTCAATGAACGAATCAGCTTGAGCTAATTTACAGGCTTCTATAATTTCATCATCAGTTGCGTTTTTATTTCCCCGTCTTAAATTTTCTTTTATTGTTCCGCTAAATAAAATATTTTTTTGTAGAACCATTGAAACACTATTTCTTAACGCTTCAACGTCATATTCACGAACATCATTTCCAGCAACTAGAACTTCACCTTCTGTAACATCATAAAATCTAGAAATTAAATTTACTAATGTAGACTTACTTGATCCAGTTCCACCGATGATACCGACTGTTTGTCCGTTTTTAATTTTTAAGTTTACATCACTTAATGCAAATTTTTGTGCTTCAGCTTTATATTTAAAAGAAACGTTTTTAAACTCAATATCACCATTTCTAATGTCAGTGATAGCATTAATTTTTGATTGAATCGTAGGTACTTCAGTTAAAACTTCATATAAACGTTTCATTGAAGCAACACTCATTGCAATCATAACAAACGCCATTGAAAGCATCATTAAACTTGATAATATTTGTGCCCCATAAGTAATCAAACTTGATAATCCACCAATAGTTAAATCACCAGCAATGGTGCCATCTGGTTTTATAAATGAAGTATTTAAAATCAATGTGCATCCGAAAAAGATTATTAAAAGCATCGATACATACATTGAGAGCATCATTGTAGGATTCGATAAAGAAATTATCATTTCTGCCTTTGTAAAATCATTTTTGATTTCATCACTTCTTTTATTAAATTTTTCTTTTTCAAATTCTTCGCGTACATATGTTTTTACAACTCTTATAGCACGCACATTTTCCTCTACTGATTCATTAAGATCATCATATTTTTTAAATACTCTAAAGAATATTGGTAAAACTTTCAATATAATAGTTGTTAAAACAATAGCTAATAAAGGGACAGTAACTAAAAACACCCAACTCATAGCAGGCGCCATGACGATAGCCATAGCAACAGAGAATAGCAATACTAAAGGTGCTCTTAAGCAAATTCTAATTAGCATCATATACGTTGCTTGAACATACCAAATATCAATTGTTTGTCTTGTAACTAAACTTGAAATGCTGAATTTATCAATATTGCTAAACGAAAATGAAGATATTTTATGGAATACATCAGTTCTTAAGTTTGTTGCAAATCCAACACTTGCTTTCGCACTCAATTTTCCTGCAGTAATGCCAAAAATAAAACTACAAATTGTTAGTCCGATTAAAATAATGGAATACATGATAACAACATTTAAAAGCGATTCATGATTAGCTTTTTGCATTGTATCAATTAATTTGCTCATTACGAAAGGAATTAAGCATTCACATAAAGTTTCTAATGCGATAAAAGTCATCGACAAAATCGTACTTTTTTTATATTCTTTTATACTTTTTGCAAACACTTTAAACATTTGTTTAAATGTTGGCCCAGTTTTTTTATTTTTCCTCATGTTTACCTCCTTCTATTTTATTTCTAATTTTTGCTAGCGTGTTTAAAGTAATTTCAAGATCTTTATTAGAAATATCTTTTGTTGAGTGGACTTGAATATTAGCGATATCATTATATGTAATTAGACTGATTTCTTTTCTTTTTTAGTTAAAGTAATATTCTTAATTCTAGAATCGCTAAGTGATGGAACGCGAACAATTAAGTTTTTTTCTTCCATCGTCGCTAACAATTGTGACATAGAAGATTTTTGAATGTTAAATATTATTTCAAGTTCCTTTTGATTTATATTCTCACCTTTTTCTTCAGCTCTTTGAATTACATGTAAGCATCTAACTTGAGCACCACTCATATCAAGATTGCGCTCCTTATTATTGCTATCAAGTTCTCTCTTAACTGAATTGCTAATAGATAAAATTGTTCTTATTAAATCTCCATTCGCAATAAAACCCTCATTTTGTTCGTAACCGAACTTTAATAGTTTATCTATTAAATATATCTAAGTAAAGTATTATTTATCACAAAATGAATTATTTCAAAAAATATCATTTTCTTTCTTATTTGTATAAAATTCTTATCCTCATTTTTATGAAAAGAGATAACTAAAAATCCAATTTTATTTAACTAATACCGTTTAAATAAATAGTAATATTGTGAAAAAATATATAAAATATGGTAAAATGCTATTAAAAAAAGAGGTAATAGAAAAATGAAAATTAAAAACGTTGTTGTTGCAGGCGGTGGCGTTTTAGGAAGTCAAATAGCTTTCCAAGCTGCATATGCCGGTTTTGATGTAACCATTTGGTTACGTAGTGAAGGTAGCATTAAGAGATGTCAGCCAAAATTAGATCATCTAAAAGAAGTTTATACTGAAACTATAAATAAGATGACTACCAAAGAAGGTCAGACGAAAGAGATTTGGGCAAGAGGAATTTCCGAATTCGATTCATTTAATAAAGATGAATGTCTTAATAGAGTGAATAATGCATACTCTAATATTAAATTAGAATTAGATCTTAAAAAAGCTGTTAGTGACGCTGATTTAGTAATTGAATCAATGGCCGAAAATCAAGACGAGAAGATTGCTTTTTATAAGAAAATGGCACCTCTTCTTCCTGAAAAGACTCTAGTAGTTACAAATTCAAGTACATTATTGCCATCAAAATTTGCTAAATTTACTGGTAGACCTGAAAAATTTTTGTCATTCCATTTTGCTAATTCTATTTGGAAAAACAATATGACAGAAGTCATGGCGCAAAAATACACAAAAAAAGAAAATTTTGACCTTATTTGTAAATTTGCTAAAGAAATGAGAATGATTCCACTTCCAGTTTTAAAAGAAAAATCTGGATATTTGCTAAATTCAATGCTTGTTCCATTATTATTCAGCGCTATGGATTTATATGTTAACGGAATAAGCGATCCAGAAAGT
>CAUWDL010000021.1:0-14057 GCA_963557285.1 uncultured Bacilli bacterium
TACTAGATTATGAAGACGCTATAGCTGCAAAAAAAGTAAAAGAATTAGCTGAAAAAAATAAAGATTACAAATTCATTGTTATTTTGAGTGATATTAATTCTAAAGAAGCTAGAAGTGTTAAAAAAACTTTTAAAAGATATAGTGGAAATATCATCTTAGCTAGTAGTGTTCCAGAAGATGTTTATTATTCTGCGATGTACCACTCAAAAGGCGTTATTTTGCTAAATGATACTCCTTTATACATTCTTGAAATTATGGAAGCTTTAGCGATGAAAAAGCCTTTACTTGCATTAAAAACAAGTGTCATACCAGACATGATAATTGATAAAATCAATGGGCATGTTTATAATGAATTTGCTTTATTAATTCAAGGGGTAAATGATTTAATTAAGGGAACATTACTTGATGTAAGCAATCAGGCGTATAAATTTGCACTTGAAAGCAGAATTCAAATTACAGGTGAAAAACTTGTAGAAATTTATCTAAAAACGCTTAAGGAGAAAAGTCAATGATAGATGTAAATTACATAATTGAAAATAAAGAACACGTAAAAGAACTACTAAAAAGAAAAATGTTCGATGCTGATATTGATTCGTTATGCGAAAATATAGAGCATAAAAGAGAGCTTCAAAGACAAGTTGAAGTTAACAAAGCTGAGCAAAATAAACTATCAAAATCAGTACCTGCAGTTAAAAAAGAAGGTGGAAATGTACAAGTCATTTTCGCTAAAGTAAAAGAATTAGCTGCGTTAAATAAAGAAAATGAGAAAAAATTAGAAGAACTTGAAAAAGAAATCAATCAAGTGTTATTTGCGTTGCCTAATTTACCAGATGAAGATTTACTTGGTGGTGGAAAAGAAAATAATAAACCAATTCATGTTTTTAAAGAAAAACCAAATTTTGGCTTTAAGATTAAAAATCATGTCGAATTAGCTGAATCGCTTGGATTAATTGATTATGATAGAGCTGCTAAAATCAGCGGCCATGGAACATGGTTTTATACTGGTTTAGGTGCTCAATTAGAATGGGCTCTATTGAATTTCTTTATTAATGAACATTTAAAAGATGGATTTACATTTATGTTGCCACCTCACTTATTAAATTATGATAGCGGATTTACAGCAGGACAATTCCCTAAGTTTGAAGGTGATGTTTTCGAGTTAAAAGATGTAGAACCTACAAAATTCTTGCTTCCTACAGCTGAAACCGCTTTAGTTAATTATTATAGAAATGAAATTCTTTCAGAAAATGAATTGCCAAAAAAATTCTTCGCTTATACTCCATGTTATAGAAAAGAAGCAGGCAGTTATAGAACTGAAGAAAGAGGTATGATTAGAGGTTATCAATTTAATAAAGTTGAAATGGTCGAATATACCACTGAAGAAGATAGCGATAGAGCGTTTGATGAATTAGTACATAAAGCTCAAACTTTACTTGAAAAGTTAGGATTACACTTCAGAATTTCTAAATTAGCTGCTGCTGATTGTTCTCACTCAATGGCAAGAACTTACGATTTAGAAGTCTATTTACCATCAATTGACATTTACAAAGAGGTTAGTAGTGTTTCTAACGCAAGAAGTTATCAAGCAAGACGTGGAATGATGCGTTACAGAGATAAAGATGGTAAGGTACATTATATGCATACTTTAAACGGTAGTGGATTAGCAACATCCCGTGTATTCCCTGCTATTCTTGAGCAATACCAACAAGAAGATGGTAGTGTACTCGTTCCAGAAGTACTTCAACCATATATGGGTGGAATTAAAGTATTAAAGCCTATTAAATAATTTTTGTTTATAGTATAATTAAATAGCCGTTGCGAACAACTGCTTCGAACCGGGTCAGGATGGAAACATAGCAGCCCTAAGATCCTTGTTGTCTGTGCAACGGTTTTTTATTTGAAAAAAAGTGAAAAATAATCTCATTAGATGTTTTGTGTTTATGAGATGGTTAAAAATCATTTTACTTAATGTTCTAATTTGTTCATGAAAAAAATAATTAAAAATATGTTAAAATTTTAACATGTTATTTAATGATGAATATTACATGAATGAAGCTCTTAAAGAAGCAAAAATAGCCTATTCATTAGGTGAGATACCTGTCGGAGCAATTATTGTTGATAATTTAACCCATGAAATCATTGCAAGAGCTCACAATGAAAAAGAGTTAAAAAGAGACGCAACATGTCATGCTGAAATAATCGCTATAAAGAAGGCTTCTAGAGTAAAGAAAAATTGGAGATTGAACGATACAACATTATATGTGACTTTAGAGCCTTGTATAATGTGTGGAAGTGCTATTTTACAATCTAGAATTGATAGATTAGTTTTTAGTGTACACGAGTTTAATACTGGTTCATTTGGTGGCAAGATAGATCTCTCAACAATAGAAAAAACCTCAATTACTGTTACAAATGGAATCTTAAAAGAAGAATCCGTGGAATTACTATCAAGCTTTTTTAAAATTAAAAGAAGCAACTATTAAAACAAAAAACAACAAAATATCATTAAACTAAAATACACTTAAAATTATAAAAAAAACTAATCAAATCATGTGAGCGAAAACTAATGGTTGTTGTACAATTATCATGTATATAATTTGGGGGAACGGGTAATGTTGGAACTTAAAAATATAACAAAAGATTATTTTGTAGATAAAAAACCATTTCAAGCATTAAAAGGTATAAATTTATTTTTCCCACGACAACAATTTTGCTCAATTTTAGGCGCATCAGGGAGCGGAAAAACTACCACACTCAATATAATTGGTGGATTAGACAAATATACTTCTGGAGATTTAGTTATTGAAGGACTTTCAACTAAAACATATAGTGATAAGGACTGGGATAATTACAGAAATAAACGTATTGGTTTTGTTTTTCAATCTTATAATTTGATCCCACAATTAACACTTGTGGATAATGTTGCTATGTCTTTAACTCTTAATGGAGTTAGCGCAAGAGAACGTAATAAAAAAGCGAAATTAGCTCTTGATGCTGTAGGGCTAAAAGGGCTTTATAACAAAGTTCCAAACCAACTTTCTGGAGGCCAAATGCAACGTGTTGCTATTGCACGTGCTTTAATAAATGATCCAGAAATAGTCTTGGCCGATGAACCAACAGGCGCTCTTGATAGTAAAACTAGTGTACAAATTATGGATTTGCTAAAGAATATTAGTAAAGATCGTTTGGTTATTATGGTTACGCATAATAGAGAACTAGCAGAACAATATAGCGATAGAATCATTGAATTTAAAGATGGAACCGTTATTAATGATACTTATGCTGATAAGGTAGATGAAGCCAAAAAAGAAGAAGCTACACTTGAAGAGGAAAATAAAGTCAAATTAAACGATTTTACTTTGATCGATGAAAAAGACAAAAAGCATAAGAAAAAAGAGAAAAAATCTTCGATGTCATATAAAACATCTTTAAAACTCTCTTTTAAAAATTTGCTGACTAAAAAAGGTAGAACCATTATGACTTCTGTTGCTGGAAGTTTCGGGATAATTGGTGTTGCTTTAGTATTGAGTGTAAATAATGGATTTGGCAATTATGTAAATAGATTAGAGGTAGAGACAGCTAATCAAATGCCACTAAATGTTTCTTCGTATACCGTTACATACAAAAAAGATCCTAATTTTGTTCCTAACGATCAATTCCCTGATACCCAGGTTGTTTTGCCACAATTAAGCGATCAGAAAAATCCAGAAGTTAATTTTAACAATATAACTCATAAATATATTAACTACTTAGATAAACTTAAAAATGAAGACAAGCTCATTAGCGATTATGTTATTTCATATGGCGAGCAATATGCATTTAATTTAACAGCTCAAAACCCTGTTTCAAAAGAATCTTACAAAATTAAAAACGGAAGTTTTGTCTCTTATAGCGATATGATCTCAAGCTTAACAGGATTACCTACAAATTTCTTCCATGTTCTTTACGGAGATCAAACTAGTTATGATGTTATTGGCGGTAGATATGCTGATCCTACTAAAATGAATGAAGTCATGTTGATGGTTGATTCTAGAAATCAAATACCACTACCAGTTTTAAAAGAATTAGGCTTTTATGATAATACTGATGATACTATAGATGAAAAATACGCAGAAGAGCATCCTATTTCTTTTGATGATATTTTTAATAAGAAACTTAAGGTGTTTTCGAACGAAGAATTTTATACAGAAAGAAAAAAAGAACAAGTTTCTTATTCAAATAAACCAATTTATTATTACGAACAAAATAATATTAACGAACTGTATGAAGCGAATGATAAAGGCATTGAGTTAAAAATCGTTGGAATTTTAAGACCAAAAAAAGATGCTACAATACAAACTATGGCCGCTGGCTTATGCTATCAAAATTCTTTGCAAAATTATCTTGTTGATGAAAACTCAAAAGGTGATGTTTATGAGCATTTAGAGAATAACATGACTTGGAAAGATGGAGCTAAAGCTACTGAATTAGTTAAAGATTTACAAAAATTAACTGAGTATATGGAAGATGGTGGTTCTTCAGATTCTATTAAGGAAGGTTTTAATAATTTAATAAGCAAGTATTTTAGTTTCTACTCCATATTTTCTGGAGAATCATCTACTGCTGAAGGTAAGCCATATACGATAGAAAATTATTTGACATGGGCTAGTACTATCGGCGCTAATCTAATTTCGGATGATTTAAAATTTGGTGGCGTTGATGAAATGAACGCTTATTTCAAAAAAATAAGCGCTGGAATAGCAAAGTTTATTGCTACAAACAACAAGAATAATTTATATGAAATATACCCATATGTAATAGATTTATTAGGATACATTAACGGATATAATAATATTCAAAATTTAATTATTTTCCCGGTTGATTTATCAAGTAAGGAAACACTTTTAAAAAAATTGGATTCATTTAATGAAATTGATGAAAGCAATGTGCCTGATCATGCAAAAGACTCGAAAGAAGTCGTTTTATACACTGATGCAGTAGGTGCAATTACAGGTAATATGACACAATTAATCGATATTCTTTCAATTGTGTTAATTGTTTTTGCTTCGATTTCTTTAGTTGTAAGCTGTGTTATGACAGGTATCATAACTTATGTTAGTGTTATTGAAAGAACAAAAGAAATTGGCATTTTAAGAGCGCTTGGTGCAAGAAAAAAAGATGTTGGAAGGCTCTTTGAATCTGAATGTGTATTTATAGGACTCGGTAGTGGTGCTATCGGATGCTTGGTGGCGTATATAGCAACATTTCCAATAAACGCTATAGTAAATAATATTTATCCACAATATAATATTGGGCGTATTGCTGATTTACATTATTCAAGTATAATAATACTAATTGTCATTTCAATTTTGCTAACTTTCTTGAGTAGTTTATTACCAGCACGTGCAGCTGCAAGAAAGGACCCAGTAATCGCCTTAAGGAGTGAATAGATAAGTGGAGATTATTAAAGGTAAGAATATTCGTTATTATGAAGTATCAAGTGAATTTGGTTTAAATGATGACCAAGTTAACGAGAGACTACTTCATGGCTTAATCAATAAAGATAAGCGCTATACAAAAACAAGTTATTTTCAAATTATACTACGAAATGTTTTTACTTTTTTTAATATCCTTTTATTAACTATTGGTGCCATACTTATTTACTTTCAACTTTGGACAAATTTAATTTTTTTGGTTATTTTAATAGCTAATTTGTCTATTGGATTATTTCAAGATATTAGAGCAAAGCATATCGTCGAAAAACTTTCTCTTGTGCAAAAAAGTAAATTATCTGTAGTAAGAAGTGGGATCATTAGGCAAGTATATAGTGATGAACTCTTTCTTGATGATGTAGTTATTTTAAAAGGGAATGATCCTGTTCCTTGCGACTGTATTGTTTTATCTGGTTTTTGCAATGTCAATGAATCTGTTATAACTGGTGAAAGCAGAACGATAAAGAAGAAAAAAGGAGACTCCTTGTTAAGTGGTAGTTATATCACTAGTGGAGAAGTAAGATGTCGTATTGATAAAATAAAAGGTGATAATTATATCAATAAATTACAAGCTCAAAGTAGAGAGTTTAAAAACAATCGTTCTCAATTATATATACAATTAAATCAAATATTTAAAGTTATCACTATTTTTGTTGTTATTATTGGATGTGCGCAAATAATAGTTAATGTATTGCCACTCGTTAATTCACACACACCAATAACTTATGAAATCATACAACAACAATTAATTAAGCCACTTGCTGGAGCTATTATTTCGCTTATTCCTAGCGGCATGTATTTACTTGCGTCAACATCTTTAACAGTTGGTGTTATAAATTTGTCTAAAAGTAATGTCTTAGTTAATGATATGTATTCGTTAGATACTTTAGCTCGTGTTGATACCCTTTGTCTAGATAAGACAGGAACGATTACCGATGGCACAATGGCTGTTAAAGAATACATTAAAATAGATAAAAATTACCCAGTATTACAGGATTTTCACAATATTATGTCTTCTTTTAATGCTGCAGTTAATGATACTAATTTTACTGCGTTAGCACTTTTAAAAGAATTTGGTGACGAAGCTTATTACAAAAAAGATAAAGCGATTAAATTTGATAGTGAAAGAAAGTATAGTGCAGCAACACTAAAAAATTTTGGAACGGTTGTTATAGGTGCATATGGATTCTTTAATACTGAAAAAGACGAACTAGTAGAATCTAAAATTAGTAAATTTAGTAGTGAAGGCGAAAGAACTTTACTTGTAGCTTATTCTCCTGATTCGATACAAGGCGATGATGTATTACCTTCAAACCTTAAAGCAATCGCGATAATTATTGTGGAAGATCATATTAAAGATGATGCTAAGCGAATTTTGGATTGGTTTAAAAATAACGATGTTGATATTAAAGTTATTAGTGGCGACAATTCTTTAACTGTTCAAAAAATAGCAAAAGACGTTCAATTAAAAAATGCTAATAACGCTGTTTCATTAGACGATAAAACCGATGAAGAAGTTAAAGAATTAGCTAAACATAATACTGTATTCGGAAGGGTATCTCCTACACAAAAACAGTTAATTGTAGAGTCTCTAAAAGAAGATGGACATACTGTCGCGATGTTCGGTGATGGTGTTAATGATATTTTAGCTTTTAAAGCAAGTGATGTCTCAATTAGTGTTGCTAATGGCGCGAGTGCAGCCAAAGATTTAGCGAATTTAATTCTTATTAATAATATGTTTGGTTCACAACCATCGATTGTCGCTCAAGGTAGACGAGTTATAAACAATTTGCAAAGAACTTGTTCATTGTTTTTAGTTAAAACAACATTCTCTATTTTAGTTAATATATTCTTCTTAATTTTTGGTGCAACAGCAGGTATTAACTGGCCATTTTCTCCATCTAGTTTCTATGCTTGGGAATTCTGCTCGATTGGTATGAGTGCTTTCTTACTTGCTCTAGAACCTAACAATGAACGCATTAAAGGTGGTTTTATTAGAAACATTATTAAAGCTGCGATTCCTAACGCAATAATTTTATCTGTTACTACGATGTGTTTATATGGTTACCTTAAAGGAACGAACGCTTTTAATGGTGATTTAGATATATATAGAACAATTGCAACATATGTAATTTCGATTGGCTCTCTTCTTGTTTTATTTGAAGTATGTTATCCACTTAACAAATATAGAACATTCGTATTTGTTCTCGCGTTTATTTGTTGTGGTGCGTTGTTTATATGGTCAATATACGGAACTAACTGGCTTGATTTAGCCGGCTCAACTAATCCAAGATATGTACCAGCAGAAGCACTTATAACAATTGTTGTTTGCATTGTAATTATTATAGCTATAATTATATTAAAGTCTTTTATAGGCTATTTACTCAACAATAAGGAAAACAACATCATTAAAAAAGTTATTAAAAGGTTAAAGAATGAAAAAAACAATTGAACAATCAATCAAAATTAAATTTTTAGAGTTATTAAAAACAAACGATATCGAGTCAATAGATGTAAAAATGATTTGTGATAGTATTGGTATTAAAAGACAGTCGTTTTACTATCACTACAAAAATATTTATGATGTAATTTGTGCAATTTTTAGTGAAGTTGAATTACCATCAATTGAAGTTGATGATTACGATTCGATAATTATTGGCTTGCTAGATTTTCTCTATACTAATGAAGAATTTAATAAAGAAGTTTTAAATAGTAGTGCGAAAGATATTGTGCAGGAATATTCGTTTAGTTTTTTATATAGATCTTTTAATAAATATTTAGAAAAATTTTCTTTAAGAGTTGATAGTTTGAAAGATATTAGTAGGTTTATTAGTAAGGCGGTTGGCGAACAAATACTTTTTTATTTCGGCCATGGTGATTATACAAAAGACGAAATTTTTCAAAAAATTTCCTATTTAATGAATTCTGATTTACTTAATTTGATTGTCAAAAATTACAAAAATATCAAAAATTAATATAACTTCTTTACATCTAATCTTTTACCTTTTAAAATCATAATTAGTAAACCTCTAAACATTAGACGTTTGCTCAATGAGCGGAGGGAATATATGACTAAAGAAGATTTATTTAGTACTGCTATATATATTGCAATGGCGGCAATTATTCTAGTTATTGGTTTTGTATTTGTAAGACCAGCTATGGAAGCAGGCTTTTTAGAACAAAATGTAGGAGCTAATTTAGGTTTTTTAATATTAGCTTTAGCTATAGGAATATTAATTAATGTCTTACTACTTGAAATAGGGCATTTTATTGGTGCTAAGATTGGTGGATACACTGTTTTAACGTTTAATATACTTGAATTGTGTCTATATAAAAAGAGAATAGATAGTCATGCTATAGGCTTTAGATTTAAATCGTTTGATGGCTTTACAGGGGAAACGAAAATTAAACCAAAAAAAGAAAAATCTAATCCAATGTATTACATTTTTCTACCACTAGTGTTTTTCTTATTAGAATTTATTGTCTTATATTGTGTAGTCAGCTATATACCAGATAGTAAGGATGCAGCAGATAAAGGATTAATGTTTGTAAAATATGGAACTATAATTATTTCATCGATCGCGGCTTGCTTTATTGTTTATGATTATTTTCCAGCTAGAATTGATTCTCTGAATGATGGGTATAGATGTGTATTACTCAATAAAAAAATCAATCTTATTGCGTTTAATGATAAATTATTATACGAAGCAGATTCTTTTTTTGGTAATAATGTTTCCAGTCTTAAAGTATTTGATGATATAACAGATTTTACAGCAAATTGTAACCTTGATGCTATTGTACAACGCATCTCATTAGGAAAAGCTGAAGAAGCGTTGAATATATTGAATGAAACGATTAAAAATCCTAAATTGATGACTAAATCGACATATGACGAATTGATTCTTACAAAAGCTTATTTATTATTCTTAATTAAACCGTTAGATGAAGCTAAACAGTTTTTTAATGATACTTTTAAAAAAGAAGATGTCAATAAAATTAGAAATTGCAAGAATTATGAATCTATCAGACTTTATATCTTATATGAAGGCTTAGTTGATTTATCACGAAGTGAAATACAATTTGCTTTGCAAAGAAAGAAAAAATGTGACTCAAGAATGGTGGATGGAGAAATAAAACTTCAATCAAAATTAATAGAAATTGCGCTTGATAAAGTATATGAAGTAAACCCTTCTTTGAAGATTGAAGAGAGTAAAAAATAAAACAATTAATAACAAAAAAGAGACTCTTAATGCTAAAGTTACTAACTTCGCAATAAAGTCTCTTTTTATTATTCAGCTTTTTTGTTGTTTTCTTGAGCTTTCAACGAATCTCTTATTTCTAATAAGACGTCTAATTCAGTTGGTTTTGGCTTTCCAGGTTCGACTGGTTTTGGTCTTTCTTCTGGATGTTTTGCGTAATATTTTTCTTCTTCAGCTTTTAAGAATGCATCTCTTTTGTTTTTCAAAAATGTAAAAATTTTCAAAATTGAAAAAAGCATTAAAGCTACAGATAAGAAGTAGATGATCGCGTTTAAAACCGCACCCCAATTAATTACATTTACGATATCTTTGTCGTATGCTACACCCCAATAATAGACTACGTTTTTAGTTGCTTCAGTTACTGCTGCTTTGCTTCCGTTAAGTACAGTAACTAAGCCATCCATACCACCAGTAGGAATAGCCCAAGTTATGATAGGCATTAATATTTGTTGAACTAATGCCGTTACAATTGCGCTAAAAGCACTACCTATGATAACACCAATTGCCATATCGACAACGTTCCCTCTAGTTATGAATTTTTTAAATTCAGCAACTAGCTTTGATTTTTTTCTTTTCATATGTAATTTTAATTCTCCTTTTTATTAAGATAAGAAATTATCGTATAAAAATCAAATGTAATAAATGAAAAACATAAAAAGTAATGCTATTATATTAATATATTTTTGAGGGAGCTTAAAAATGAATAAAATTGTAATTATGACTGATTCGACTTGTGATTTAGACGAAGAGTTTATTAAAGAAAACGATATAAAAGTTTTACCTTTACATGTTAGCGTTGAAGGTGATACTAATGATTATTTAGATGGCATAAATATAACTAGTGAAAAAGTTTATGAATTAGTGGAAAAATATGGTAATACACCAAAGACCGGTGCAAGAAATCTTGCAGAATTTATGAACGATTTTGAGCCGTATATTAAAGATGGGTGTGATATTATTTGGACGGGCATAGGTACTGGTTTATCTTCTACCTATAATAACGCTTTATTAGCAAGTAAAGAATTCCCAGAAGGTAGAATAGAAATTGTAGATAGTCAAAATCTTTCAACTGGAATCGGATTACTTGTTGTAAAAATGGCCAAATTAAGAAATGAAGGATTAAATATTCATCAAATTGCTGATAAGATTAGAGAATTAGTACCACTTGTTAGTGCGAAATTTTGCATAAATAGGTTAGATTATCTTTATAAAGGTGGAAGATGTAGCGGAATGACAAAGATATTTGCACATATGTTAAAAATTCACCCTGTCGCAAAGGTTATTGATAATAAATTACAAGTTTACAAAAAGCCTAGAGGAGACTATCGTAATGCTGTCGATGAACAAATTAATGAATTCTTGGAAGATTTGAAAAATGACAACATTGATTTAGATAAAATATTTGTTACAGATAGTGGACATATGGACGGAGAAGATCAATATATTATTGATACACTCTCTAAATATGTTAATCCTGAAATAATCACTCATACTAGAGCTGGATGTGTAATATCTTCTCATTGTGGCCCTAAGACAATTGGTATTCTATATATTACAAAGCGCAAATAAAAAGCCTACAGTAATATGTCATATATTCTAAATTATTAGATTATATGACATATTTTTTTGTAGACTAATTTTAAATTATTCAGCACTAACTTTTAATTGTGAAATTGCCATTGAAGGAACAGTAGTTGCTGATGTTAATAATTTTGTATTATTTCCGACCGCAATTACATCATTGAAGATTTTATATAAATTGCCGCTAACTGTAATGAGTGTTAAAGGTTTATCTCTTTTACCGTTTTCGACATGGAATCCTTCAGCTTGTAGAGAGAAATCTCCACTTCTTGAATCTAGTCCGGCATGGAGACCTTGTAAACTTGTAATGTAGACGCCATCATGTATTTTTTCAAACAATTGCTCTTCGCTAAGTTTACCTGGCTTTAAAAATAAGTTTCCGAATGAAACACTGACCTTACTACCGTCTTTTTGGCCATTACCAGTTGATTCTACGCCATCTTTTTTGGCGGTTCCTAAATTATATAAATAAGTTTCGAGAACACCTTTTTTAATAATTGTTTTGTTTTGAGTAGGAACACCTTCTCCGTCAAAGTAACTGTAGAAAATGTTATTAGCTAATGGCTTTTCTTCTACGGTAATTTTGTCAGAGAAAATCTTTTTATGTAATTTTCCTTCAAATGATGAAGAATGTTTTTGAACTTCTTCAGCAGATGCGTTAGAAATAAGTGCGTTTAATAATGAATCAACAACATCTCTTGATAAAACTGCTTTATAAGAACCTGGTTGAATGGTTTCGCCATGCAATTTTTCGATACCTGTTTTAACTGTTTCATCGACAAAAGACTCAATATCAAAAGACTCAGGTTTATTGTCTAGAAATACATTAAATGATGATTTTACTTCAGCACCATCTTTAATTGTAATTGAAGCAACAATGTCATAATAGTTTGATTTGCTTTTTAAAACTAAGCCGTAAGAATTAGCCATTTCCATTGCTTCTTCTTGCTTATCGAATGCGACTTCAACGTCTGTTATTCTTGAATCTTTTTCATAAAGCTTTTCTTCTAATAAGAAAAGAAGTGAAAGGATATCTTCGACTGGCCACTCGTCTAGTTTTTTGTTATAAACATTTTTCTTTTTATACTTATCAGCACCTTTAAAAATGATTGCTTCATCATCTGTTTCAATAGTAGAAGCGCCATCTTTAATAGAATTAATTATATATAAAGGAGTTGTTTTATCGTCTTTTTCTGTAGAAACGAAACCCATTTTCCCTTTATAAATACCGCGTGCAGAGATTCTTGTACTTTCGTTTAAAGAATAATTTGTAATTTCTTTTTTAAAAATTGAAATGCTTAGTGAGTTTGCTTTAGATTTTGTGACTTCACAAGTTTCTAAGCTGTTTTCTTTAGCGAGCTCAAAGAATTTATTAAAATTCATCGATTGATCCTCCTCTTCCTCCGACAACAATTTCATCAATTCTAATTGTTGGTTGTCCAACATTAACAGGAATTGAACCGCTTGATGATCCGCACATACCTTGTCCGAATGCGCAATCATTAGCGATCATATCAATGTGCTTTAAAATGTCTTTGGCGTTTCCAACTAATGTTGCGCCTCTTACAGGTTCAACGATTTTACCATCTTTAACGATGTATGCTTCTGAGCAACCGAAATTAAAATCGCCTGTTGCTGGATTTACACTACCTCCGTTAAAAGAAACAGCGTATAGGGCTAATTTAGTGTTTGCGATAATTTCTTCTTTAGTAGATTTACCGTTTGCGATATACGTATTACCCATTCTAGAAGTAGGTTCCCAACGATAGGATTGTCTTCTACAAGCTCCGTTGCCTTTTTCATTCATACGTCTTCCATTGAAATCATCTACGAGATATCCAACTAAAACACCGTTTTCAATTAAAGCGTTTCTTGTTGGGGTGTTTCCTTCGTCATCTATATTATATGATCCCCATTCATTTGGAATTGTTGCATCATCATAAGCACTTACGATGTCGTTTGCAATTTTTTCGCCTTTCATTCCACTAAAAACTGAAAGTCCTTTTGCAACAGATGTAGCTTCTAATTGATGTCCGCAAGCTTCATGAAAAATAACTCCACCCCAACCGTTTCCAATAATAACAGGGAATTTTCCACTTGGACATTCTTTAGCACCGAGCATCATTATTAATTTTTCTGCATTCTCTTTTGCTAATGAATCAATATCGAGTTTTTCAGTAAAATACTCCCAGCCACCTTGAGCACCTGGACCATCGAATCTAGTTTCGATTTTACCGTTTTCGCTTGCAATACTAGAAATGAATACACGCCCATATTCTTTATGGTTTGGAATCATTTTGCCATTACTATTATAAATAACTGTATCGTTAACTGTAACAAGCATTCCTGTAGTAACACGAACAATTCTTTGATCGTAATCTTTTACAATTGTATTAATATGTTTTAAATATTTTGAAATTTCTTCTGAACTTACGGTTGTTAAAGAACGTTTAACAGGACAAACTTCCTTTGCTTTTACAATTTCGAAATCGTTAATATCATTAATACTTTTTTCACCGCTAAATGATTTTGATAAATTTTCTGCGAGTTTAAGGAGACCTTTCTTTGAAATGTCATTGGTTGCACCATAAACACTTCTATTGCCTTTTAAAAGTCTTAATCCAACGCCTGAAATATTTGAATTCACGTTATTATCAACTTTTCCGTTTTCAACAGAGATGGATGTTTTGTATGTATCTTCAAAAAAGATTTCAACAAAATCAGCGCCAGTGGCTGATGCTTTATT
>CAUWDL010000022.1:0-14004 GCA_963557285.1 uncultured Bacilli bacterium
GCTTCTCTAGATGACTTTAATAATTCTAAAAACCAATTAATGAAAGAATCTTATGATTTCTTATTAGAGCTGCAAGAAAATAATTCATCTATTTCCCATCTTGAATATTTCAATAGTAAAGCTTTACTCTTTCCAAGCACAATTAACGTAATAAAACTTAATCAATTTTTTATTAATGAAACTGATAATTCTATCCCTTTAAGGAAAATACAAGAGTTTAAAGGAAAAGAAAAGAATGCGAGATTGATACTTGAGTTTTATTTAACAAATAAGAATAAAATTCTAATTCTTTATAAGAATGATACTGAAAAAGATAAATTAATAGGCGTTTTAAACGCAATTGATGAAAAATATTCTTTAGGCTCTGGATATTGTCTAGATGAAAGCACAAATATAACGCTTTGTAGAAGTAGTTTAAATATTTCGTTTGAATTTTCTGGAAAAGGAATAGTTGTTTTAAGCTCAGAAACATTATTACAAGAAAAGAGTAAATTTTTAACATACTCTACAAAATTTAAAGAGGGAAAAATAATTGAAAGTTTAGAAGAACTTGAACCTGGAGATTATGTAGTTCACGAAAAATACGGTATTGGAAAATTCTCTAAAATAGAAACCATAGAGATTAATGGTAAACATAATGATTATATCGAAATTTTATACGCAAACGATGATAAATTGTATATACCATTGTATCAATTTAACTTAATTAGAAAGTATGTTGGAAAAGAAGGAAGTGTTCCTAGGCTTACAAATATTGGAACAAAACAGCGGGATAAAACTAAGAAAAAAATAAAAGATAAAATAAATGACCTTGCTGATAGATTATTAACACTCTATCAAGATAGAGCACAAATTAAAGGATTTGCTTTTGAAAAAGATGATGATATACAACATTCTTTTGAAATTAGTTTTTCTCACGATTTAACTCCAGACCAATCACGTTGTGTTGAAGAAATAAAAGCTGATATGGAAAAACCGACTCCGATGGATAGACTGCTTTGTGGAGATGTTGGATTCGGTAAAACTGAAGTTGCCTTAGAAGTTGCAATGAAAGCTATTCTTAGCGGAAAACAAGTATGTTTCCTATGTCCAACAACACTTCTCGCTATGCAGCATTTTAAAGTAGCTATTAACAGATTTAAAGAGTTTCCAGTTCGAATCGAAGTTCTTACAAGAATGAATACAAAGCAAAATGAGCATGATATTTTAGAGAGCTTAAAACAAGGACGTGTCGATTTATTAATAGGAACTCATAAAGTATTGTCACAAAATATCTTATTTAAAGATTTAGGTCTTTTAATAATAGATGAAGAACAAAGATTCGGTGTTGAGCAAAAAGAAAAAATTAAAGAAAGATATAAAAATATCGATGTTTTAACATTAAGTGCGACACCAATTCCCAGAACTCTTCAATCTAGTTTGGTAGGACTTAAAAGTATATCAACAATAGAAACTGCTCCAAAAGGAAGACTCCCTATTCAAACATATGTCATTAATTATGATGAAAAAGTTATAAAAGAAATTGTTCAAAGAGAACTCGGTAGAAAAGGACAGGTTTATTATTTATATAACGATATTGCAACTCTTGGCAAAAAAGCGTTAATGTTACAAGAGTTAATACCGGAAGCTAAAATTGGCATAATACATGCTAAGATGAATAAAGAAGATATTGACGAAATAATGAACGATTTCTATGAGCAAAAAATAGATATTTTGATTGCTACCACGATTATTGAAAACGGAATAGATGTTCCAAATGCTAATCTTTTACTTGTTGAAAACGCTGACAGATTTGGCTTAGCTCAACTTTATCAAATTAAAGGCAGAGTAGGCCGTGGAGATAGAATGGCTTTTGCTTATTTAATGATTAAAAAAGAACATAAAATGACTGATGAAGCAAAAAAACGATTAAAGGCGATTCAAGATTTTACAGAACTTGGAAGCGGCTATAAAATAGCACAAAGAGACCTTCTTATAAGAGGAGCTGGAGATATTCTAGGTCCAGAACAAGCTGGCTTTGTTGATTCTGTTGGTATTGATATGTATATACGTCTTTTAAATGATACGTTACGAGAAAAAAGAGGCGAAAAAATAGAACAAGCTAAAGAAATTAAATCTAGAACATCAATAGATGGATATATTCCTAAAGAGTTTGCTAAAACTGATGAGAAGTTAGAACTTTATCAAAAAATATTACAAGTTACATCTATCGGAATGTTAGAAGAACTTAAAAAAACAATTATAGATCAATATGGAAGATTACCTGAAAGTGTATCATCGTTATTTTTAAAAAGAACTGTTGATATATATTTAAGCGAAGAAGAATTTAAGTCTTATAATGAATATCCAAAATATGCAAAGATTGTACTTTCAGAATGTCTATCGTCTATTAACGGCATAGGAACCAGTCTTTTTACTGCACTGATACAGTACGTTAATAAAATAAGGGTTTCGTTTAGAGAGCATTTAATTAATATTGAGATAGAAAAAAGAGAAGATTGGATTTTAACACTATTAGCTGTATTAAAAATTGTTCATACGGTTTATAACTCACAAAGAAAGGCTAAATATATAGATGAGAATTGATAAGTATTTAAAATTAACTCGTTTAATAAAAAGAAGAACAGTAGCTAAAGAATTATTGGAGAGAGATATTTTCTCTATAAATGGTAGAATTGCTAAACCATCTAGCGAAGTTAAGGAAGGAGATATTTTAGTTCTTTTACTTGGGCGACATAAGTTAACTATCAAAGTTATTCGTATTGCTTCATACGCAAAGAAAGAAGATGCTCAAGGATTATATGAACTAATTAGTGACGAAATTGTTGATGAAAATTAAAACTAATTTAGACAAAAAAGAGAAATATTTATTAGCTTGTAGTTTAGGACCAGACTCAATGAGCTTATTTCACTATTTAGTAAGTGAAAATATATATTTTGAAGTTGTCCATGTTAACTATCATATTTTAAAACAAGCTGATGATGATGAAAAAGGCATTAAAGAATATGCTTCAAAATTTAATATTAAAGTCCATGTTTTAAAAACTAATATGCCTAAAAATGTAAATGAAGAAGATTGGGCGAGAATTGTGAGATATGATTACTTTGGTGAAATTGCGAAAAGTACAGGTATAAAAAAAGTACTTGTTGCTCATAATCAAGACGATTTATTAGAGACTTACTTGTTACAAAAATCTCGTAATAATATTGTATCTTATTATGGTCTAAAACCTGTTTTACATAGAGCTAATTATGATGTCATAAGACCGCTATTAAATTACAAAAAAAGCGACTTACTAGCGTATTGTAAAGAACATAAAGTGCCTTATTCAATCGATCCATCAAATTTTGATACTAGTTATAAAAGAAATTATTTTAGACATAATGTTTTGCCTTCATTGACAAGCGATGAAAGAAAACTTATTTTTGAAGAAATCGATGCTAAAAATTTTGAAATTGCAACATTACTAGCAAAAATAGATAAGGTTTGTTCATATGAAAAAATATTTATTGATAAGCGTTTTTTTGAAAAGTACTCTAATGAAGAATTTAATTATATTCTTATTGAGTTCTTAAAAAATAAAGGAATTTATATACCTATTTCTAAAGGTGCAGCAAGTGAAATTTTTATAGCTATGAAGTCAACGCGTGCTAACTGGAAATATCCATTAAATGAGAATTATTCGTTATATTATGAATATGGAATTTTATCCATTCACCCAAAACAAAAAGAATATTTATATAAGATTAATAAAGCTAATGAACCAGGCATGTTTATGATAAATTCTAACGCCAGTAATTTTGAATTAGTAAAGGATAAATTCCCGTTATTTATTAAAAAAGCAGAATTGTTTGATTCATTTAAATATAACGGAAAAACATTAAAAGTAAATCGTGAATTTATTTCGTGGAAGGTGCCTTTATCCATAAGGGATATATGGCCAGGTATTTACGATAAAAATATGAATTTAATTTATGTTCCAAAATATCAAAAATCAAATCATACTAATGACGGTTTGCTAAAATTTAACTTAAAAGACATATATATTTAGTTTCATTCTTTGTAATTTTTTTGGTTTATTGTAGAATAAAATACATGTATGCGAATATAATGATACTTTATTAATAAAGTAACTATCTAAATACATTATTACTTCTAGAAAGGAGAAGGGGAAATGGAGAAAAAGAAAGGTTCAAAGCGGTATAGTTTTCTTATCTATGCTGTTATTATTGCGCTTATAGCTTTTTTAATTTACTTTATTGTAGGTCAAACTAATCCTAGATATACAACTATATCTACTCAACAAGCTATTAGTACAATCGAGCAAGATGATAATGATGGCTCTGCTGATTATGATATTGTTCAAGCACAAGCTGAAACTAGTCAATCTCATGTAACTTTATATTACGTTACAGCAAATTTTGGTGGCGCTGAGAATAAAGCAACATTTGTTACTTTTGCGGCAACATTTAACGCTAATGATTTTTACATGACAAAATATATTACTACTGCTGGTGATTCATTAACTATTCCACAAGCTTTAATGAAGCAAATAGAGGAAAATAAAGCTAAAAAAGACATTTATACACCTGAACAAATCCAACAAATGGGATTTAATAGCACGGAATATGTTGAAAATGGCTTCTTAGCTTGGTTGCCAACTATCCTCACAACTTTAGTTACTATTGTAATTGCTATTGTTTTCTTTAGATTTTTAATGAAGAGCGCAGGCGGAAACAATGCTGCAATGGATTTTAGCAAATCAAAAGCAAGAAGAATCGATGACAGCAAAGTTAAATTTAAAGATGTAGCTGGATGCGATGAAGAAAAAGCTGAAATGGTTGAATTAGTTGATTATTTAAAAAATCCTAAAAAATATACAAAATGTGGAGCTAAAATTCCTAAGGGATTTTTACTTGTTGGCCCTCCAGGAACAGGTAAAACTTTATTAGCAAAAGCTGTTGCTGGTGAAGTTGGTGTTCCATTCTTCTCGATTAGTGGCTCTGACTTCGTTGAAATGTTTGTTGGTGCTGGTGCTGGTAGAGTTAGAGACTTATTTAAGACAGCTAAGCAAAATGCTCCATGTGTCGTCTTCATTGATGAAATCGATGCTGTTGGTAGACAAAGAGGAGCTGGTTTAGGCGGTGGAAACGACGAAAGAGAACAAACATTAAACCAATTATTAGTTGAACTTGACGGTTTCGAAGAAAATTCAGGCGTCATTATTATGGCAGCTACAAACAGAGCAGATGTTCTTGACCCTGCATTGCTAAGAGCTGGTAGATTTGATAGACAAATTACTGTCAACTTACCAGATAAAGCTGGAAGAGAAGCTATCTTTAAAGTTCATGCAAGAAATAAACAAATAGATCCAAGTATTGATTTTGGACAATTAGCAAAACGTACTGTCGGATTTAGCGGCGCTGATATCGCGAATATATTAAATGAAGCTGCAATTTTAGCAGTAAGAGGCGGCAGGGAAAAAATCGTTATGGCTGATATTGATGAAGCTATTGATAGAAGAATTGCTGGTCCTGCAAAATCCAATAAACACATGGTTGAAAAGGAAAGAAAGCAAGTTGCTTATCATGAGGCTGGACATGCGATTATAGGATTAACTTTACCACATGCTGATAAAGTTAGAAAAATAACAATTATTCCTCGTGGCCAAACTGGTGGACATGTATTAATGGGACCAGATGATGATAGATTCTTAATTACCAAGAGCGAACTTGAAGCTGAAATTTGTGGCTTATTAGGCGGTAGATCCAGTGAAGAAATTTTCTTCCAAGATGTATCAACTGGAGCAAGCAATGATATAGAAAGAGCGACCGAGATTGCTAGAGCTATGGTTGTTGAATATGGAATGAGTTCTCTTGGGCCAATCCAATATGAAAAGAATACAGGAAGTGTATTCTTAGGTAGAGATTATAATAGTCAAAAGAATTTCTCGGTTTCCGTTCAAGATGAAATCGATAAAGAAATTAGAAAAATTATTGAAGAAGCTCATGAAGAAGCAAAGAAAATTATCACTGAAAGAAAAGATGATGTTATCTTAATTGCAGAGACTTTGTTAGAACACGAAACAATCACAGAAGAAGAAATCTCTTATTTACTTGAGCATCGTGAATTGCCTAAAGAGACAGTTACTCAAAAAGATACTGCAAAAACATCTGAAACAATTTTAAAAGAAGCTGAGCAAAAAGATGAAAGAATCACAACAAATACTGAAACCTCAACTGATGGGCAAAATACAAATAGTTCAGTAGAAGAAAATAAGACTGAAGATAGTCAAGATAAAGAAAAAGAAAATTTAAATGATGGATCTCAAAATTAAAGATTTAACTTTAAAAGGAAAAGTTATTCTAGCTCCAATGGCTGGAATAACTTCTTTTTCTTATAGAAAATTTATGAATCAGTTTGGAACGGCTATCACGTACACTGAAATGATTAGTGATTGTGGCTTGATTTACGGAAATAAAAAAACATTTGAAATGTTACAAACGGATGGCAGTGATAGACCCTTGGGCATCCAATTATTTGGCGGTCATAAAGATACTTTGCTAAAAGCTATTGATATTCTTGAGTCTGCAAACATTAAATATGATTTGTTAGATATAAATTTAGCGTGTCCAGTAAATAAAGTTATTAAGTCAAATGGCGGTTCAACTTGGTTAAAAGATCAAAAATCTTTATATGATATGATGAAAGCAGTTTGTGAAAAATCAACAAAACCAGTTACTGCAAAAATTCGTTTAGGATTTAACGAAATTAATGTTGAAGATACTGTAAAAACTTTAGAAAGGGCTGGAGTAAGTTTTATAATGATTCATGCTAGAACAAGAAAAGACTTATATTCAGGAAAACCTAAATTTGAAGAGCTAAAAAACATTAAAAATATTATCAATATTCCATTTGGTGTTAGCGGAGACATTTTCACAGTAGATGATGCTTTAAACGCATTAAGCATAACTCATGCGGATGCTATTTTGGTGGCTCGTGGCGGCGTTGGCAATCCTTTATTGGTCAAAAATATTAATAATTCATTAAATGGTTTACCTTTAGAAGAAACGTCTATAGAAAAACAATATAAATATTTTAAAGAATATTCGAATTTGCTGAAAATAGAAAAAGGTGAAAAAATTGCTACATCTATTTTAAAAGGTATCGCACCAAAATTTTTCCTAATGTTTAAAGAAGAAACTAAGGAATTAAGAAAACAATTAGTCATGGTCAATTCATTCGATATGTTTGATAAGATTATTCTAGAATTCATTAATAAAAATAAATAAATTTATTATTTTTTTAAGTAAAACAAATATAAAAATGTGTTTTTATATTATAAATAATGAAAAAACACGTTTTATTGTTTATAATTAACAAGATTAGGAAGGTATATTTATGGAACGTAAATTAACAGACCAAGAATTAGTTAGAAGAGAAAAATTACAAAAACTTATTGAATTAGGCGTAAATCCTTGGGGTCAAAAATACGACAGAACTGACTCTACAAAAACATGTATGGAAAAGTGCGAAGGAAAAACTAATGAAGAACTTGAATCTTCACCAATTCATGTAAACGTTGCTGGCAGAGTGATGTTTTTACGTAAAATGGGAAAAGCATCATTTTTGAATATTCAAGATAAAGAAGGAAAAATACAAGCGTATATTTCTATTGATAGTGTCGGAGAAGAAAGCTACAATGTTTTTAAATTAACTGATATTGGTGATATTGTTGGACTTGAAGGGCACTTAATGCTAACAAGAACAGGTGAAATTACCATTAAAGTTGAAAAATTCACATTTTTAACAAAAGCATTAAGACCTTTACCAGAAAAATTCCATGGTTTAACTGATATTGAAGAAAGATCAAGAAGACGTTATGTTGATTTGATAATGAATGAAGAATCTAAACGTGTCGCATTATTAAGACCTAGAATTATTAGAAGTATGCAACATTATTTCGATAATTTAGGATTCGTTGAAGTTGAAACGAGTGTCCTTTCACCAATTTTAGGCGGTGCAAATGCTAGACCATTTATTACACACCACAATACATTAGATAAAGATTTTTATTTACGTATTGCTACTGAATTACCATTAAAAAGATTAATTGTTGGTGGACTTGAAAGAGTATATGAATTCGGCAGATTGTTTAGAAATGAAGGAATGGATAATAAACACAATCCTGAATTTACAACTGTTGAACTTTACCAAGCATATGGCGATTTAGATTCGATGAGACATTTATGTGAAGGTGTCATTAGAAATACATGTAATGAATGTTTAGGAACAACAAACATCAATTATCAAGGCACTGATATTGATTTTGGACCTGAATTTAGATGGGTATCAATGTCCGAGTTAGTTAAGGAAAAATGTGGCATTGATTTTGAACAGGATATTTCATTTGAAGAGGCTTGTGAATTTGCAAAATCTAAAGGTATAAAGATTGAACCACATTGGACAAGTAATGGCTATATACTTAATGCATTATTTGAAGAATTCTGCGAAAGTGAATTAATTCAACCAACTTTTGTACACGGACATCCAATTGAAATATCACCTTTAACTAAAAAAAGTCCAGATCCAAGATTTACTGAAAGATTCGAACTTTTTATTAACGGTACTGAATTTGCAAACGCTTACAGCGAGCTAAATGATCCAATTGATCAAAGAGAAAGGTTTGAAGCTCAAATGAGAGCTAAAGAATTAGGCGATGACGAAGCCAATGAAATGGATAATGATTTCTTAGAAGCTTTAGAATATGGTATGGCTCCAACTGGCGGCATTGGTATTGGTATCGATAGACTTGTTATGCTTTTAACAAATCAAGCTTCTATTAGAGAAGTAATCCTTTTCCCGACTATGAAGCCTACAAACGACAATAAATAGTTTTAAAACTACTGATTTTCTAATCAGTAGTTTTTTTAAACTTAAATATTGTTAAGAAGTTTATAAACTTAATTGACATTTTTCGTATAAAAGTTAAAAATTTAATTATAGAAGAAAGATAGGACTAACTTTATATTTATAATTTATATTACTTGATATAAAACACGCATTTTATGCATAAAATCAGTAATTAAATACCGACATAATACAATAAATATAAAGTTAGTATTAAGAATTAAGCCTTTATTAAAATTTACTTTTTTTTAAAAAACTAATTCTTTATAATCGTGTTGATAATCTTGTAGGTTAGATGTGTATTAATGTATTTTAGGAACGTTAGACATGTAACTAAAGAATTATTTATCTAAAGAGTTCGTCGGAAACTCATACACAGCAAACATCTTTCTAGATTAGTCTTATTCTTTGCCAGGAGGAAACATTTAAAATGAAGAAAAGAGCATTAGGATTATTTTCGTTAACAATGTGTGCTTTATTAGCTACATCATGTGGTGGAACAGCTTCAACAGGCGATTTCACACTTGTACCAAAGATTCACTTAGAAGAAATTAATATTGGTACAAAAACTCACGCTAATGAAGAAAAATTAGCAAAGTATACTAAAGATAACCTATTAAAAATTTCTTTAGTTACAGACAGCGGAACTTTATTTGATCACTCATTTAATGAATCTGCATGGAAAGGTGTAAACGATTTTGCACTTAATAATGGTGGTGAAGGTTCTAAATTAGATGACAAGTCACATACAGTCAAAGGTGGTAGAATTGTTACTTCATATTATCAACCAAGTAAATATGATACTGTTGGTAGATTAGAATCAATGAAAGAAGCTGCTAGAAATGGCGCTAAAGTTATTGTTTGCCCAGGATTCTTATTCCAAGGTGCTATTAAAGAAGCAATCACTACAGAAAAAGAATTATTCAAAGATATTAATATTTTAGCACTTGATTGCACTATGGTTGATGACAATAACCAAGAATATCAATATACTGATAAAGTTACATCAGTTTTATATAGAGAAGAACAAGCTGGCTTCTTTGCAGGTTATGGTGCTGTCATGGATGGCTATAATAAATTAGGATTTGTTGGTGGTGCAGCTGTTCCAGCAGTTATTAGATATGGTTCAGGATTTATTCAAGGCGCATCTTATGCTGCTCAAGAATTAAAATTAGAACAACCTCTCGAGATGAATTATTACTATGCTGGTGAATTTACAGGAACACCTGAAGCAACATCAACAGCAGATGCTTGGTATAAAAACGGTACAGAAGTAATCTTTGCTTGTGGTGGTGCTGTTTATACATCAGTCGTTGAAGCTTCAGAAAAAAATAATCATGCAAAATGGATTGGTGTTGATGTCAATCAACACGCAGATACAAATACTTTTGACACACCTGAAAAACAAGGCGCAATTATTACTTCTGCTATGAAAAACTTAACAAACGCAGTTCAAGTCTTATTAACATCATATGTTAATAATGGTGAAGCTTGGAACAAGGAAATGCAAGGTAGTGTTAAAACACTTGGTGTTAAATCAAACAACTGTAAACTTCCTACACCTGAAGAAGATGGTGATCCTAATTGCTGGGGTTTCAAGAAATTTACAGTTGACCAATATAAAGCAGTATATGAGAAAGTTAAAGCAAATGATGATTTAGTTAACTCATACGCAAACGAAGACAAAATAAAATTAGAAGAAAATAATTTTGGTGTCGATCCACAATACTGCGTCGTTAATTATATTGGCTAATTAATATAATAATAAAATTTAATTTTGTACTTATAGTTAATAGGCGTCGGTATTTTAACCTACGTCTATTAACTTTTTTATAAAAAGGAAAAAAACTATGCCACAAAACGTAATAGAAATGCGCAATATAACAAAATCTTTTCCAGGTATAAAAGCGAATGATAATATTTCTTTAGAATTAAGAAAAGGTGAAATTCACGCTTTACTTGGTGAAAATGGCGCTGGTAAATCAACATTAATGTCAATCTTATTTGGTTTATATAAACCAGATTCAGGTGAGATTTATGTTAATGGTGAATTATGTAAAATAAAGAATCCTAATGAAGCAACTGCTTTGGGAATAGGAATGGTGCATCAGCATTTTAAACTTGTTGAATGCTATACAGCTATTCAAAATATCATCCTCGGTGATGAACCAACTATATGTGGCTTTTTAAGCACAAAAAAAGTTAGAAACAGATTATTAGATCTTTGTGAAAAATATCATTTCAATGTTAACTTAGATCAAAAAATAGAAGATATGCCTGTTGGGGAACAACAAAAAGTTGAAATATTAAAAATGCTATATAGAAATAATGATATTTTAATTTTTGATGAACCAACAGCTGTTTTAACTCCTCAAGAAATCGATGATTTAATGAAATCAATGAAGGAATTAGCAAGTGAAGGGAAATCAATTTTGTTTATTTCTCATAAGCTAAACGAAATTATGGCTGTAAGTGATAGAGTCACAGTTTTACAGCGTGGTAAATGTCTAGGGACATATGATATTAAAGATACGACGCCTGAAATGCTATCAACTTTAATGGTCGGAAGAGAGGTTAATTTAACAGTTGATAAAAAAGATGCTGAGCCTGGTGAAGCAGTTTTAACCGTCAATAATTTATCAGTTTTTAATGAAGAAAGAAAAAAGCAAACTGTTAAAAATGTGTCGTTTAATGTTAGAAGAGGTGAAATTGTTTGTATTGCTGGTATCGAAGGTAATGGCCAAAGTGATTTAATTTATGCATTAACAGGCTTAGAAAAAATTAAGAGTGGCGAAGCTATTTTACATTTTGATGCAAATGACATAGAAACAAAAAGTCGTTTTTTTAAGAAAGAAAATAAAATATCACTCGCAATAAAGCAAGGGTGGAATTATGTTTGCGCTGCATTTGCTTATGTGGGAAATATCATAAAATATTCATGGCGTTTTTGCTTAGCTCATATTAAAAATTTATTTAAGAAGAGAGATAAAAAAGTTAGGTTTGATGAAAAAACTCCATCGTTTAAAGTCACTGATGAATATAAATTTTATGAAGATGCAAATAATGGAAATATTCATTTGGAAAATTTAAGCGTTAGAAAAAGAAATGAATCAGGTATTTCTCATATTCCTGAAGATAGACATAAGCATGGTCTTGTTCTTGATTTTAACTTAAGAGACAATTTAGTATTAGATACATATTTTAAAAATCCTTTTCAAAAATTTGGCTTTATTAATAATAAAGCAAAGGAAAATGCAGCTAAGGAATTAATTGAAGAATATGATATTAGATCTGGCAAAGGGTCTTCGTCAATTGTTCGCAGTATGAGTGGTGGTAATCAACAAAAAGCTATTATTGCTCGTGAATTATCGCGCAAAAACACATTATTAATCGCTGTACAACCAACTAGAGGGTTAGACGTTGGAGCAATTGAATTCATTCATAAAAATATTGTTAAGAGTAGAGATGAAGGAAATGCAGTACTTCTTGTATCTCTCGAGATTGAAGAAGTTATGAATTTAGCTGATAGAATTCTTGTTATGTATAACGGTGAATTTGTTGGTGAATTTAATCCTAAAAATACAACAATTGAGGAACTTGGTCTTTATATGAGTGGTGCAAAAAGACAAGAAATCAATGCTATAAAATAAGGAGAATGAACATGTCAGAATTCAATCAAAAGAAAGAATCAGGTTTCAATAAATTTGTACATAGCTCAAAAAAAGCTTGTTTAGAAGTTGGCGGATTCTTTCATAATTTAAATAAAAAACCAGGGACAAAATCATTCTTTTCTGGACTCATTTCAATTGTTATTGGTTTACTATTCGGTTTATTTGTAATGCTTATTGTTAAGCCGGATAAAGCAGGTATAGGTTTTATTACTTTATTAACTGAAGGCTTTTCTGCGAATAATATTGGTAGTGTAATTTTCAAATCTATACCATTAGTTTTCTCCGGTCTATCAATTGCGTTTGCTTTTAATCTTGGATTATTTAATATTGGTATTACAGGACAAGTTACATTTGGCGCTTTTTGTTCACTGCTTTGCGGCTTAAGTGGTGCAAACTGGTTTATTTGCTTGGTTGTTGGAATGCTAAGTGGAGCATTAATTGGATTGATTATTGGCTTTTTAAAATCAAAATTCCATGTTAATGAAGTACTTAGTGGAATTATGCTTAACTGGATTGTTTATTATTTTGTTGGCTTATTTGGAAAAATGAGTGTACCAAAGAGTTTTATAGATCCGATTCAACCTCAGTATTTTAAACCGATGCCAGTAGATGGAAGAATGCCTTCTTTAGGCATTCCAAATATGCCTGAAGTTAGTGTTGGATTAATTTTCGCTTTATTGATTGTTGCTTTAATCTTTATTTGCTTAAATTTTACAACATTTGGGTTTGAACTTAAGATGACTGGAAGAAATGCGCATGCGTCAAAATATGCAGGTGTTAATCATACAAAAGCGACAATTTTGTCTTTAACAATCTCTGGCGCTTTAGCTGGCATTGCTGGCTATATGCTTTATGCAAATCCAGGAATTCCTCCAAAATTCCTTTTTGATTCTAGTTCTAATACATTACTTGCTGATGGATTTGCTGGAATTAGCGTTTCACTAATTGCTCAAAATTCACCAATTGGATGTATTATCTCATCACTCTTTTTAACTCTTATTGATCAATCTAGAAACGCTCTCGTTTCAGTAAGCGGTGGTGTTTATAATGCATATTATGCTGATTTAATAAAGGCTGTTATCATCTATGCAGCAGCACTTAGTTCATTCTTTAAAATTATTTTTACAAGAATTAATGATAAGGTTGAAATAAGTGGATTCTTTGATACTAGAACAAAATGTAAGCGAAAATATGCTGTAGAAAATAAGGAGGGTGAAACAAATGTTTAATGCTAGCAGTTGGGGAAGCCTTATAAATTACTTCCTTATTTATGGTGTAGGATTTGTTCTTGGCTCATATGGTGGATTATTCTCTGAAGCTTCAGGAATTATTAATATTGCATTAGAGGGATCAATGGTCTTTGGCGGATATGCTGGAATTTTGATGCTAACAGGATTCAAAGCATGGTGTGCAGGCACATGG
>CAUWDL010000023.1:0-13958 GCA_963557285.1 uncultured Bacilli bacterium
AAGCTATTAATCCAAAGTGTGATAATTGTAAACTTAAAGGATTTTGCAATTATTCAAAAAAGGAGTTGTAATGTTCGTTTACGATTTTTAAATAATCTAAAGGTGGTTCGAGTCTTCGCTCAATTTCGAAAGTATTGTTGATGAACCACTTTAAAGAAATTGAAGATACATTTGTGCTTTTTATGTAATTTATTATTTTTATACTTGGAACCAAAAAATATCTGTTTAAATTTGAAAATTCTATTATAAAAAAAGAAATGCCTTTTTGAATTATCACGTTTTTACAATGTTCTATTTGATGATGTAATATATTAGCAAGCGGGAAGCTTGTTTTTTTATTGGTATTTTTAGCTTCAAAATCAATATGAAAACCATTAAAAACACCATTAAAATCAGTGGTGCTTTTTTGCTCAAAATAAGCTTCCGTTATTTTATTATTTAAACATTTTACAACTCTTATTGGGGTTGCTTTTTTATAAATTACTGCGATGTGATTTTCTAAATAGTACTTATTAGATTCATTTATCTCATCTTCCAAAGACATTCCTCTATTTTTATTGTTTATAATCTTACCATCTTCGTCTATATCAAATGTAAAACGCACTATTTTAAGTCCTCATCTATATAGGTTAAGAAATCTGCTTCAGAAACATTACCTTCAATTATTAATTTTTTTACTACTTTGACAATTGGAAGTGGAAGTTTCGGATTATTTGAAATAACTTTTAAATATTCTTCTTTTAATATATTTTTTTCAGTTAAAAAAGCGTTATATAATAGAGATAAATTAATCGCATCCGATTGTGGATCGTGAGCGTCCCCTTGAGGAGTTACTTTAAATTTTTTTAAGGCGTCATTTAATGAAAGCATTTCATTTTTTTCACTTCTACAAAATTTAGAAAATAGATTTGAAAAATCGATATTCTTTTTATAGATTGTGTTAATGAAAGAATCATTTTCTAGTTTATTCATTGATGCTGTTTGATGTAATAATCGCATATCGAATGTTCCATAAGTCATAAATGAAGTTTGTGTAAAACTATTTCCACAATATTGCTTAAATTTATTAAGAGCTATTTTAAAATCTTCCCCATGTTCGAAAAGATAATTATCTGTAATGCCAGTTAAATGTTGCACAATAGGACCGACAACTCCGTTTGCTTTTATAAAAATTTTAAATGGCTTGTGAACTTTTTTAATAAATTTTTTATTATCTAAAGAAATTTTGATTGCACCTATTGCAATTATTTCTTGTGTTAATTGAGTTCCTTCAAAATCCATAAAAATTATTTGATTTGAATCTTTTAATGCTTTATTAATAACTTTCATAAAGTTAATTATATTTAAAAGACTGTTGCCTTTCAACGCTTAATATATTTTTTATGTTATTGGCATAGAATATATTTTTTATGATAAATAGGCTGTTTTGCGGTAAAAAAAGAAGACTTAATTATAAATTATATAAGTCCAATATATATTGAAAAAAATGGCCACTTATAATACAATTTATATGTTAGGATTAGTAATGAAATTAGTTTTAAACTGTAAAGATATTTTAAACAAAAAATTTAAATCAAATGTCAAAGGCTACGATCCAGTTGAAGTTGATTCTTTTCTTGATAAAGTACTTTTAGATTATAAAACAATTGATAAAGAAGTTGACTTACTTAATTCACAAATTATTTCTTTAAAAAGAGATAATGAGACTTTAAAAGCTGCATTAAGAGATAAAGATGCTGCAATTTCAATAGAAAAAAGCAAAAATATCGCTCTAAGTGGTTCACATCAATCTTCATTAGATAATTTAGAACTTTTACAAAGATGCAGTGCTTATGAAAAGAAACTTTATCAACTCGGAATAGATCCTAGCAAAGTAAAATAAACATTCAGTCTATGCAATCGCTGGTTCTTTGTGAACTAGAGGAAAGTCCATGCTCGCACTCTCTGAGATGGGAGTAGTGATTATGCTAGCTTAAAAAATAAGGCTAGGTACTTTGGAGAAAGTAACGGCGGGTAATAATCTAAAAGCTTTGCTCATGATTCAGGCCCTTAACGTGCCACAGTGACGAATTCATTCGAAAGAGTGAAATGAAACGTTTGGTAAACCCCTTAAGCGAGAAACTCAAATTTGGTAGAGGAGATCACAGCGGAGAAATGAATCCTAAGTGGTAAACAATTATTTGTTTAGATAAATGGTTGCATAAAACATAACATGGCTTACGGACTGATTACTCAAATGGTGTATAAATATGAGTAAAATTAACTTGCCTACTAAAATAACGATTTCTAGAATTTTCTTAGCTGCCGGTTTGATTATAGCAATGATAATTCTTTATTTTTTAGATGAGTTTAATGTGATAAGCATTATGCAAATCGGAAATATTAGTTTAACTGGCTTAGAGAATGGACCAACTATAAATTGGATAATGATTTTAATATTCTGTATATTTGCATTAGCTAGTTTTACAGATTTTGTCGATGGATATTTAGCACGTAAGAACAATGAAGTTACTGATTTAGGAAAATTTTTAGATCCAATTGCTGATAAAATGCTTGTTAATTCTATGATGATATTTTTGGCATTGAATTTTTCTTCGCTAGGTGGAGATTCTAAATTTCCATTTTTTTGTGTAATCATAATGATTGTTAGAGATTTGGTTGTCGATGGATTACGTTTTATGGCTGCTCAAAAACAAGTTGTAATTGCGGCAAATATGTTTGGGAAAGTTAAAACTGTAACACAAATGTTAGCAATACTTGTTGTCTTATTGAATGGCTTCCCTTTTGTATATTTTGACTATAATTGGCCAACTTATCTTCATATAAGTGATCGGCTTTGTTATATCGCTACATTCTTTAGTGTTTTAAGTGGCGTTATTTATGTAAAACAAAACATTCATGTTCTTGGATTAGGAGGAAAAGAAAATGAGTAATGCGAAAAAATTAATAGATGAATTGGCATATAAGAAATTAACTATTGGCTCTGTTGAATCCTTCACCGGAGGTGCATTTGCTAAAACTTTAACAGATATTAGTGGTTCAAGTAGAGTATTTAAAGGTAGTTTAGTTACTTATTCTACAGATCTAAAAACAAAATTGTTGGGTATTCCTGAAGAATATATTAGCGAGCATGGCGTTGTTAGTTATGAAGTTTGTCAGCAAATGGCGATAAAAGGACAAAAGCTTCTTGGAGTTGATATTTGTGTTTCATTTACAGGAAATGCTGGGCCAACTGTATGTGAATTAGGAACAGAAGTCGGGACGTGCTATATGTGCATAGTATATAAAGGCCAAGCTTGGCCAATACCATTAAAGTTGGAAATGGAAAGAAATGCCCTTAGACAATATTGTGTAGATACAATTATTGATACTGTATTAAGCATAGTTAGCCAATCAAACTAATTTTTATAAAAAATGAAAAAATAACGATTTTAATTTGTTGTGTAAGTGAAAGGATGATTAATTAATGGTAGAAAAAAATAAAAACATTAATGACGAAGCCTTAAAAACTGTCTTACAACAAGTTGAAAAGGAATTCGGAAAAGGTTCGGTTGTTCGCTTAGGCGATCATCCAAACGTCGATTGTGATTCGATTTCAAGTGGTAGTATTTTGCTTGATGAATGTCTTGGAATCGGTGGCTATCCTAAAGGTAGAATAGTAGAAATCTATGGACCAGAAAGTAGTGGTAAAACTACACTTGCTCTTACTGCGGTTGCGGAAGTTCAAGCGAAAGGTGGATATGCTGCATATATTGACGCTGAAAATAGTATTGATCCTGATTACGCTGAAGTGTTAGGAGTCGATATTGACAATTTAATTTTAAGTCAACCAGATACTGGAGAAGAAGCTTTAGAGATTGTAGAGAGACTTGCAAGAAGTGGAGTTTTTTCGCTTATCGTGGTTGATAGCGTTGCTGCGCTTGTTCCTCAAGCTGAACTTGAAGGGCAAATGACTGATTCAAGTGTTGGTTTACAAGCTAGAATGATGTCAAAAGCGATGCGAAAAATTACGGGCGTTCTAAATAAAAATGGATGCACAGTAATTTTTATTAATCAACTTAGGGAAAAAGTTGGTGTAATTTATGGTAGTAACGAAACAACAACCGGTGGAAGAGCACTTAAATTCTATTCAACTGTAAGAATAGATATTAGAAGAAGTGAAGCCATCAAAGATGGCGTTAACATTATTGGCAACGTTGCTAACATTAGAGTTGTAAAAAATAAGGTTTCACCACCATTTAAAAGCTGTAAAGTGGATATCATTTATGGACATGGAATCTCTAAAGAAGGAGAGTTATTGGACTTAGCTGTAGAAAAAGGCTTAGTTAAAAAAAGTGGCTCTTGGTATGAAGTTTACGGTCAAAGAATGGGACAAGGAAGAGAAACAGCAAAACAATTTTTAAAAGAAAATAGTGAAATTTTTTCTCGATTGAAAGAAGAAATTGTATGCGGTGTTATATCTTCTAAATCTAATAAGAATGAAGATATTTTAGAATAGTAAAAAGATTAATCTTCAGTTATAATTAACAAGTATCGTATTGATACTTGTTAATGTAACTTATTAATTATTAATAGATAAAATATATTGTTTAAATTGATTTGTGTCTGGCGATACCTTTTTAAATAAAAAGGAGATTTTAAAATGTTAGAAATTGTTAATTCTATACATAGACTCGCTAGTAAAGCAGCTGAGACTAGTGGTCTCGGACAAGGCGGTATAATTGCAATTTCAGTAATTGGAGGAGCAATTTTAGGACTTATAATTGGCGTATTAATTTGTTTATGGTTACCTCAGTTAAAAGCTAAAAGGGCGCAATTTAATGCTGAACAAATTCTTAATGATGCAAATATTAAAGCAGAAAAAATAGTGAAAAACGCTCAAATCGATGGAAAGCAAACAGTTTTTGATTTGAAGCAAGATGCTGAAAAGACTATATATCAAATGAAGCAAGATGCCGAAAAAGATATTAAAGAAAGAAAACAAGAAGTTGCTATTCAAGAAAAGAATTTACAACAAAGAGAGCAAGCTCTTTATGCTAGAGACCAAGCGTTATTAAAAAAAGAAACAAATCTAGAAAATAAAGAAGATTCTTTAGATAAACAAATTGAAGAAAATAAAAAGAAATCTACATTATTAGATGAAAAAATAAATTCAATTCTTGGCGAACTTGAAAATATTGGTAAACTGACAGAAAAAGATGCACGTGAGGAAATCTTTAGAAGAGTTGAAGAAAAAGAGCAAACAAATATTGCTAAGTATATGAAAGAAAAAGAAGAAGAAGCAGAATCGATTGCTGATGAAAAAGCAAAGGACATTCTTTGTGGAGCGATTGCTAGACATGCTCAAGAAGTTACAACTGAAAGAACTGTTTCAACTGTTTCTTTACCAAGCGACGAAATGAAGGGCAGAATCATTGGTAGAGAAGGTAGAAATATTAAATCGCTTGAACAAATGCTTGGTGTAGACATTATTATTGATGACACACCTGAAGCTATTACTGTCTCTTGCTTTAATCCTATTAGAAGAGAAGTTGCAACAAGAGCGTTGAATGCTCTTATTAAAGATGGAAGAATTCAACCTGGACGAATTGAAGAAGTAGTTGCTAAATGCCAAAAAGAAGTTAATGAAACTATTAAAAAAGCAGGTGAAGAGGCTGTATTTAAATTAGGCCTTGGAAATATGAATAAAGATTTAGTTGCGTTAGTTGGCAGATTAAAATATCGAACAAGTTACGGTCAAAATCAATTAGAACATAGCGTTGAAACTGCAAAATTATGTGGTGCAATGGCAGCTGAATTAGGATTAAATCAACAATTAGCAAAAAGAGCTGGATTACTCCATGATTTGGGAAAAGGCCTTGATTTTGAGGTCGAAGGAAGCCATGTAGAATTAGGTGCTAGAATGGCTAAAAAATATGGTGAAAGCGATATTGTTGTCAATGCAATTGAGGCGCATCATGGAGATGTATCAGTAAAATCTGTTATTGGCTATTTAGTTATTGCTGCTGATACTTTAAGTGCCGCTAGACCAGGAGCAAGAAGCGAAACTCTAGAAACATATATTAAAAGAGTTGAGCAATTGGAGACAATTTGCAAGTCATATGAAGGTGTAAGTCAATGCTATGCGATGCAAAGTGGTCGTGAAGTAAGAGTAATGGTAATTCCAGAAAAAGTTGATGATTTACAAGCATTTAAAATGGCAAAAGATATTAAAGAGCGTATTGAAAAGGAAATGACATATCCTGGACAAATCAAGGTTAATGTTATTAGGGAGTATCGTGCGCAAGAAACCGCAAAGTAATGAATATTTTATTTATCGGTGATATTGTTGGAAAAGTAGGAAGAAAGGCTCTTAAAAAGAACCTTTCTTTTGCTAAAAGTAAGTACAATATCGATTTTGTAATTGCTAATGGTGAAAATATAACAAATGGTAGAGGAATTAACAAAACACATTATGACTTTTTGCTTCAATGTGGAGTTAATTGTATAACATTGGGCAATCATTATAAAGATAGAGAAGAAATAATTGATTATATCTCTTATTCCAATGAGATGATAAGACCAGCTAATCTTCTAACTGATTTTCCAGGAGAAGGAAGTAAAGAATTTTTAGTAAAAGGCAAGAAGATTAGAGTCACAAATTTATTAGGGCAAGCATTCATGAATGTGCAAGTAAAAGATCCTTACCTTGAAATTTGTAAAATTATTGAAAATGATAATTCTGACATACACATTGTAGATTTCCATGCTGAGGCTACAGGTGAAAAGAAAGCCTTTGCTTATAGTTTAAGTAACAAAGTGAGTGCTGTCCTCGGCACACATACTCATGTTCAAACTAGAGATGCGCAAATTTTAAACACAGGTATCTTTTATATGAGTGATGTAGGTATGTGCGGCTCTTATAACAGCATTCTTGGGGATGAAATTAATAGCGTTGTTAATAGAATCATTTTGCATAACGAGCATTCAAGATTTAAACTATTAGAGGATGATGATATGCTTTTTAACGGAGCTGTATTAACATTTGATGACTTAACTAATGAGCCAATAAAAATTGAACCTATATATATTATTAATAGAAAGGCGGATAAATAATATGAGCAAAACTATAATTAAAAATATGCCTGATATGAATGAGGCAAGAAAAAGAGTTGATGCAATCGAAACTATTCACTATGATTATAAACCTAGCGAAGCTTTAGTAAAAAGATTTTCTGGCAAAAAGGCGTTTATTAGAACTTATGGCTGCCAAGCTAATATAAGAGATGAAGAAACTATGATGGGATTGCTTTCTTCTATTGGAATGATTAAAACTGATAAACCAGATGAAGCTGATATCGCTATAATTAATACTTGTGCAGTTAGAGAAAATGCTGAAGATAAAGTTTTTGGTGAAATTGGTGAATTTAAAAATATTAAAGCTAAGAAAAAAGATTTGGTTTTATGCATTTGCGGTTGCATGATTGAGCAAAAGCATATTATTGAAGATACGTTAAAACGTTATCCTCATGTAGATATATTTTTTGGCACACACAATATTCAAGATTTATTAAAACTTCTTGATGAATACATTATTAAAAAAACAAGATATGTTGATGTTTCTAGTTTTGAAGGATCAATTATTGAAAATATGCCTGTTACTCGTATCAACAATTTTAAAGCTTTTGTAAATATTACTTATGGATGTGATAAATTTTGCACTTATTGCATTGTTCCTTATACTAGAGGAAAAGAAAGAAGTAGAGACATTAACGATATTTTAGCTGAATGTAAGCAATTAGTTGATGAAGGCTTTCAAGAAATTACTTTATTGGGCCAAAATGTCGATAGTTACGGAAAGGATTTAAATAATGGAGTTACTTTCGCGAAATTATTAGAGGAAGTTGCAAAGTTAGGTATTCCTAGACTAAGATTTTTAACAAGTTATCCAAGTGACTTTAAAGATGATGTTATTGATGTAATGGCAAAATACGATAATATTATGAAATATTTACACTTACCAATTCAAAGTGGCTCCGATGATGTTTTAAGAAGAATGGGCAGACGATATACAAGTGAAGAATATTTAAATTTAGTTTCTAGAATTAGAGCTAAAATACCAAACATCGCTTTATCAACTGATATTATTGTCGGCTTTCCGAACGAAACTTATGATGATGTTAAGAAAACTATAGAAGTATCTTTAAAAGCGGATTATACAAGTGCTTTTACTTTTATTTATTCTCCACGTAAAGGTACTCCAGCCGCAAGACTAGTTGATAATGTTGATTATGATGAAAAGAATAAGAGATTTAAGGAACTGGTATCAGCTTTAGAAGTTAATTTTAAAAAGCACGCTGATGAAATGGTTGGCAAAACTTTTAAAGTACTAGTAGATGGCGAATCTAAGAAGAATAAAAATGTTTTAAGTGGTTATGCCGAAAATAATAAAGTCATTCATTTTAAAGGCAGTGAAGATTTAATAGGAAAGATTGTAGCTGTTAAAGTTACTGAAAGCCATTTGTACTCTTTAGTTGGAGAATTAGTTAATGAATGATAAACTTTTTCGTCAAGCTGAAAAAGTTTATCTAGAACTTAATAACCTTGAACTTGTAAAAGAATACAAGAAATATAAAAAAATGGTTGAAGAATCAGAAGAAATTAAGCAACTTGATAATCATTTAAAATTTTTAAAAAAGTGCGAAATGACTAAAGATGAACGAGCAGAATATAACAAATTACTAGAAGAATATAACAATAATATAATTCTAAAAAACTATCGTACTCTTGAAAAAGAAGTTGAACAATTAAAAGTGGAGATTGTAAATATTTTAAAATTATGATTTATGCTGTGTTAGGACCTACATGTTCCGGTAAAAGTGATTTAGCAGAATTTTTAAGCCAAAAATTAGGATACCCTGTTATTAATTTTGACGCTTTTCAAGTCTATAAGGAATTAGACAAGGGAACCGCAAAGCCATCAAAAGAATTGCTCGATAGCAATAGGTATTTTTTGTATAGTTTTAAAAGTATTACTGAGAATTATGATGTTAGCCAATACCAAACTGATGCAAGAAATTTGTTGTCAAGATTTAATAATGACAATGTTATTTTAGTTGGCGGCACTGGTCTTTATTTAAAAGCTCTTTTATTTGATTATAAATTTGAAGATGAAAAAAGAATGCCTGACGATTTTTTATCTAACAAAACTAATGAAGAATTATTTGATGAATTAATGAAAATAGATCCTGATGATGCCAAAAAAATAGGTGTTAATAATCGAAAAAGATTGATAAGAGCTCTCTATATTTATAGCATTCATGGCAAAAATAAATCCGAGCTTAATGATAATGGTAAAGATAATTTGCTTTATAAAAATGTTGTTTTTATAGGAATAGATATTAATCGTGACATTCTTTATGAGCGAATCAATAAACGTGTAGATATTATGTTTGAAAACGGTCTAAAAGATGAAGTAAATAACTTATTTATATATTACGGAAAATCACTTAGAGCGTTTCAAGCTATTGGCTATAAGGAGTTTAATAATTCGCTATTATCAGATGATGAGATCAAAGAACTTATAAAGAAAAACACAAGAAATTATGCAAAACGCCAGTTAACATTTTTTAAGCACCAATTTAAAGATGTTAAATGGTGTAAAAATTTAGAGGAAATAACGCAAGTTATTGAAAATAAAAATGGATAATATTGATTCTCGCACAATGTTGTTACTTGGTGACTCATTTAATAAAATTTCACAATATAAAGTTGCTATTATTGGAGTTGGTGGAGTAGGCTCAATAATTCCATTAACTTTAGCAAGAACTGGATTCAAGGAACTTATCGTTGTTGACAAAGATCAAATTGATATTACTAATTTAAATAGACAAATTGCATATGAACTAGAAGATGTTGGAAGGATTAAAGTTGATGTTATTAAACAAAAAGTTTTAAAAATAAGAACTGATATTAATGTCGATACATATTGCGCCAATATCGATGATAAGTTTGACTTTAACATTTTTAAAACTTGTGATTTTATAATAGATTGCATAGATGATATCAATGCTAAAGTAGAGATTGCTAAGTATGCTTTAGACAATGATATAAAATACATTACAAGTATGGGTATGGGAAATAGAATCGATCCTACAAAAATAGTAATGACAAAATTAAATAAAACAACGGATGATCCATTAGCTAAAAAATTCAGGTACTTATTAAAAAAAGAAGGAATTGATATTTCTAAGATTGATGTTGCTTTTTCAAATGAAAAGCCTTTAAAAAAAGACAAAATCATTAGTTCAATTTCTTTTGTTCCTAATGCATGTGGGTTGATAATCTCAAGTTTTATTGTTAAAACAATTATTGGAGGTGTTAATAATGAGATTATTAAAAATTGAAAAAGTTGCTTCTAAAATTGGTATTCCAGAAAGTGCTTTAGAAAAATACGGAAATTATAAAGCTAAAATTAACAAGAAGTTTATTGATAGTGTAAAAGACAATTCTGATGGCAAATTAGTGTTAGTAACAGCTATTACACCTACTAAAGCTGGAGAAGGAAAAACAACTGCTAGCATCGCTTTATTAGACGGATTAGCTAAAATTAATAAAAAAGCTATACTATCTTTAAGAGAACCTAGTTTAGGCCCAGTGTTTGGGCTAAAGGGTGGTGCTACTGGAGGCGGCAAAGTAACTGTAGAGCCAAGTGAAGATATTAACTTGCATTTTACCGGTGATATGCACGCTTTAACATCAGCTATAAATCTTATTGCTGCAATAATTGATAATCATATATATCAAGGAAATGAATTGCAAATTGATCCGAATAAAATAATTTGGAATAGAGCTCTCGATATGAACGAACGCGAACTTCGAGACATTGAAATAGGACTTGGAAGTGATAAAAACGGAATTAAGAGAACTGCGCATTTTGAAATAACTGTTGCTAGTGAGTTGATGGCAATATTATGTATAGCAAAAGATGAAGACGATTTTGTTAAAAGATTAAAAAGAATAATTGTCGCATATGATTTTAATGATAATCCTATTTATTTGGAAGATTTAAAAATTTCTAAAGCGGTAATGAAATTAATGCAAAATGCTTTATTACCAAATTTGGTTCAAACTGCTGAAAACAATCCAGTTTTAATTCACGGTGGTCCGTTCGCTAATATCGCTCATGGATGTTCAAGTTTAATTTCTATTAAGCTAGCTCAAAAAATCGCACCTATTACGATAACTGAGGCTGGTTTTGGCGCTGATTTAGGGGCTGAAAAGTTTTTAGACATTACTTCAAGAGCAGGTGATTTAAAGCCTGATGCTATTGTTTTAGTAGCTACAATTAGAGCGCTAAAATTACATGGTGGTGTTCAATTTGACAATTTAGATAAAGAAAATTTGACAGCTCTAGAAATAGGGTTTAAAAATCTCGAACAACACTATTATAACTTAAGAAAATTTGACGTGCCTGTTGTAGTAGCGATTAACCATTTTGAAAGCGATTCAGAAAAAGAAATTAAATTGCTGAAAGAAAAGCTTAACTCACTCTATGTTAAATATGCATTCTTAGATGGCTTTTTGCAAGGTGGAGATGGCAGTGTTGAATTAGCGTTAAAAGTAGATGAAGTTTTATCGACTACTAAAACAAAATACCATCAACTCTATAATTGCAATGAATCTATCGAAAAGAAAATTGATATTATTGCTAAGAGCATTTATCACGCTAAAGATGTTGAATATTCAGATAAGGCTCTTGAGGATATGCAATTTATAAATAGATTAGGTAAAAGTAGCTTGCCTATTTGCATCGCAAAAACTCCAGCTAGTTTTTCTGATGATCCAAAATTATTAAATACACCTAGAGATTTTACATTACATGTCAAAGAATTGAAATTATCTAATGGTGCCGGATTTATAGTTTGCATGTGTGGAAATATTTTAACTATGCCAGGATTACCTAAGATTCCTGCGGCAGTTAAAATGGAAGGCTAATAAAAAAGAAACGATTCAATGAAGAATTATAAGCATAACTTGATTCTCCGTGGATCGTTTCTTTTTTTATAAATTTATATTTTTAGATTCGATTTGCTCTTGGTACGTAGAAAGTTGGTTTTCGATATTAAGTTCTTTAAACTGATTCATGTACAATTTGTTATAATATCCTTTTTTCTCCATTAAAGTTTTGTGATTGCCATCTTCTACAACATAGCCATTTTTCATGACGAGAATTCTATCACAGTTTATAATTGTAGAAAGTCTATGTGCAATCATAATTGTTGTTCTGCCTTTTAGCATCTTATTAATTGCTAATTGTATTGTATTTTCTGTCTCTGTATCAATAGAAGAAGTTGCTTCATCTAAAATTAATATTTTTGGATTTCTAATGATTGCTCGAGCAAATGAAATTAATTGCTTTTGACCTTGACTTAATTCGTTACCACCATCTTCAAGAAAAGTATCATAACCATCTTTTAATGACATAATGAAATTATGAACATCGACAGCTTTACATGCATTAATTATTTCTTCATCAGTTGCATCGTGTTTACCATATTTAATATTATCTTTAATAGTTCCTTTAAAAATGAATGGTGTTTGTTGGACGTAGCCAATATTACTTCTTAACCATCCAACGCTTCTTGATTTGTAATCAACGCCATCTATTAATATTCTTCCTGTTGTTGGCTCATAAAATCTACATAATAGATTAACTGTTGTCGATTTTCCACTTCCTGTTTCACCAACAATAGCAAGACTTGTACCTTCTTTAATATCAAGATTTAAATCATGTATTACTTCAATATCTTTTTTATAAGAGAATGTTACATGATCGAATTCGATATGACCAATTAGTGGCTCGAAATTTTTAACTTTGTTATCAAAGACAGTACCATATTTTTCAATAACTTCAGGAGTATCTACAAGTTCAGGTTCTTTATCAATAAGTAGAAAAATCTTTTCAACACTAGCTTGAGTAGCAATCAAATCGCTGAAAATTTCTGCTAATGATTGAATAGGGTTATAAATGCTTCCTACGAAACCGATAAAAAGAACAATAAGGGCAACCGTACTAGTTGTTGCTGTACTGATATTCATTATAGGGAAAAGGATAATAACTAAAGCTGTTGTAATTGCACTTAAAGCATTGATACTTGGCTGGAATAGCGCACTAACTTTACCAGCTTTGATTCTTTTATCCTTTATTTCTTTATTTATTTCTTCGCATTCACTGTAAATTGTTTTTTCTATGGCAAGAGTTTTGATCGTTTTGTTGCCATTAATAGATTCCGCTAGCCGTTTTACGAAATTACTATAAACATTTCTCGCTTCTCTAAATAACACTAACATCTTTTTTTCAAAGAACATTACAATAATAAAGATTAGTGGAGTAGTAGCAAGAATAATTAATGATAATTTCCGTTCGTATGAAAACATAGTAACAAGCGTAAATACAATTTCAAATAAAATCCAGACAATACGTAATACTGAATTACTTAAAACATCACCGATACTAGAGGCGTCGTTTTGAAGTCTAGCAATCAGCCATCCACTTGGAGTTTTATCAAAATATGAAAAACTTAATTCTTGAATTTTCTTAAAAGCGTCTCTTCTAAGACCTGTCATAATATAAACTTCAAAATAATTTGTGAGCCAAAATGTTCCTAAAATTGCAAAACTTCTTAATAGGATCATTACGATATAAGTAATTATGTAGTTTAAAAACGATAATTGAAGTGAAATACCCATTATTTTCACATTTAAAATAAAATCTAAAATATTTCCGCTTGCAATAAAGGCGTTATCTTGAAATGCGTTAATTAATCCTGCAGACATGCTAGGAATAAAACTAGCATCATAAAACGAAGTAAAACACATTGTTAATATTATTAAAATTAACAACGGCCATTTAGGCAATAGGTATTTAAAAGCTTTTTTCCAAATGCCAAAATTTACTTTATCTGCTACTTTTTCTT
>CAUWDL010000024.1:0-13943 GCA_963557285.1 uncultured Bacilli bacterium
TTATACAAATATTTCGAATAATATTGATTTACTTAAAGATCAGAATATTAACAAATCAATAGGGAAAGAATTGCTAATGTTTAATTTTAATTTTGATAATGATTCGACAAACGCTACAAAAGCTTTACGCAGTGTTCTTAACGATTCATTTAATATAGATGTTGGAAAAATGTTTAATAATATAGTTAACGGATTTCAAAAGGTTTCTCAAATATTTTTAAACGGACTTTTTGATTTTAATGAGATTGAAGTAACTAATAAGCATCTCACAAAACCAGTAACTTTTGATGGTGTTCAATTTGATAACGCATTAAATTTTAGATATATGTTGCTCGTTGATTTTACATATTATTATTCATCGAATGAAAATGTCGATTATGGATACACTTTAATTAATACAGGCATATTACAAAAAACTCCATTTAAAACAATAATTAGTACTGTAGTTGATAATAATTCAAATTCTAAATACTTGGATTTAACTCTAAGCAATAAAGATTTTTATTTTTCTATAAATAACGCAGAATGTAAATCGATTGAAGATAGTGTTTATTCATATTCTACATACTTTAGTGAAAAAGATTTTTTAGACAATAATCCTTATAGATCTTTTTATGCTAAATTTGATAGTAGTGGTAAAGATTCATGCTATAACATAACAGAAAGCAATAATTATTTAATTAAATATTTTGATATTTCTAGTAATATTTTTAATTTAATTAAATGCACATTTAATGTTGATTATCTTGATTTAGTTAATGAGCATGAACCTACTAGGTTTAATGACGTTAAATTATCTGGTACTGGCAATAATTTGTCTTATGATTTTGGACATAACGTCATTATTAAGCCGAATAAATAAAAAAATAAAAAAATAAAAAAATCCAATAAAAATAAAAACTTAGTTGTACTAGTAAATGAAAGCGAGGAACACATTATGAAAAAGAGTGTTTTGGGATTATTAGGGGTAACAGCAATATTAGGAACTTCTTTAGTTTCCTGCGGAAACAATAATGAAGTAAAACTTACAGATGCACAATCTAGAAATTTACGTTTAGCAAGCGGAATCAATTTAATTTCGCCAAAGACTAATGCTTACCAAATAAATAAAGCACAATCAGATGATGATAAATTTAGCGCTAATATTTCATTAGCTCTACCATCATTAGATATTGTCGTTGAGAATAATTTCAATATCGATGCTCAAGTTGAAGGAGAAGAAGGCTCAGAGTCATTTACTTATAATGGAATGCAATATAGTTTTAAAGAAACAATTTCTTATATTGATAGTAATGATAAAAATAATTCTTTAACTTTATATTATAATTATCAAAATTCATTAAATGAAAACTATAAGTATGATGAAAATATTAAAGGCGTAGTTGCATTTAATGAAGAAACATATGTAAATTTTACATCGACTGCTAGAATTGAAGATGGGCATTCTAAGAGAGAATTATCATTATATGTTGGAAAAGATGAGTCGACATCACTTGTGATTAATGAAGAAACAGTAGTAAATTCTAAAGAATTAAATCATCAATTTACTTATAAATTTAAATTATCAGGAAGAGATGTGATTTCTTATTCAATATCTCTTGATAGATCTAACACAACTATGAGTGTTAAATTCTTAACATTTAGTTTTGATTTAACAAGAAAAGACGAAAATAAGAAAGTAACTTATAAAGCAATCGCAAGTGAAACTTGGACAGAAACAAGTTTAGAGCTTAACTTTGTAAAAGAAATAGTTGATGATAAAGTCACTTATAAATTAGATTTATCTGCAAATAAAAATTAGTAATATCCCTATATATTTATCCCCTAAAAGCAATTAAAGAGTTTCTTTAATTGCTTTTTCTTTTTCAATATTGCTTAACTAGCAACAAAGAAAAAAATGATTTATATCAACATTTTAAAAGGATAAATCGCTATTAATTTTTAATTCCTAGTTAATTTCAAAAATGTTTTTTTATTGCATTTATGCAGCATTAATTAAAGTTATTAAGATATTTTTTATATAAAAAATAGTAACGTATTTGTATCTTCGATTTAGGTTGATATTAAAATATTAATATTCTATATTTTAAATAAAGAAGGTAATTGTTATGAAGACTATTGTATTATGTGTCGGCATAGCATCTCTTGTTTGTGCTATTACTGACATTAATAATCAAAAATTTGATACGTATAATCTTAATTGCACATATAATTATGATAGTAACTGCTTGATAGCAAATATGTGTGAAAATATTAATGGTCGAACAGTTTTTAATACATTTGAATCAAATGATAGAGAAAATTTTGTAAATGAAGCGAATGATTTTTTTTGTAGAATGTAAAATTTGCAATTTCGGTTCTAGAAGTACGGATTCTTTACATAGTATATATCATAGTGACTATAAGAAAGCTTTTAAACCTTATGGATATGTCAAGTTTCATATAGATCTAAAGGCTTATGATTTTTCTAATGAATCATCTTTGTACTTTTTAGAAACGAAAATGGAATTTATTCCAGGTATGCTTGCTAGACAATTTGCAGAGAGTGGTTACGAAGATTATATAAAAGCTTCTAAAAAAGATAATCTTATTTCCATAATGTGTTCGCAATCTCAAGTTGACATGGGATTTGGTGACATTGTTTATGGTGGAAAGCCTATATTAAAAGATTGTTATCCTGTAAGTAAACCTGAAAAAATTACAATTACTTCATCATATTCGAATGGACAAACTATTGGCATTAGTGGGGAACTTGGATTTGAGACAAAAATAGGAGTGAATATTGAAGAAAGTATAGTACATGAATATAGTAAAACATCTACTACGACTGATCCTAGATTAATAAGTGGAAGTAGTTTTGACGATGGAAATTACAATTGGCTTTTAGAAAATTTGTCAGAAAGTAGAGAATCAATTAATTATAATTTCGGCTATATATTTGAGATGAATACGTACAATTCATTAAAAGAAAATGTGTATGGTCACGTTGACATGATGACTAAATATAAATTTCCTGTTTGTATGAAAAATAATAATAATAATTTATACATTATAGATGATTTTTTTATTAGGAATATATGAGATTAAAATTATGAAAATAAAATTTTTACAAATGATTATTATACCTTTGGCTTTAGTTTCTTGTGGAGAAAATCCAAATAATGAAGATTATTTAAATAAAGAAGATGAAGTCATTAATAGTTATGATAACGAAATTATCAAAAGTTATAAAAATCAAAGTGTTACAGTTAAAAAACATAATGATACAAAGCACATAGCTATGTTAAAAATTAATGATATGAATAATTTTGACCTTGAATCAAAATATTTTATTGATGAGTATAGCTATGATTTTCAGGTCGACAAAACGAAATTATTTTCGCTTTCATATTATGAGACTTTCGCTCCATACGGTGCTATTAAAATCGATAGTGAAATAATTAAAGATGAAAGTGAATCTATTAGGACTACTTATGTAGTTAATTCTGAAGTATTTTTTTACCCAGGGTCTTTAATAAATAACAATAAAATATTTAATTACTATGATGAGTATTATTTTGCTAATGAAAGCAATTCTTTATTTAACATGAATGTTAAAAAAACAACAATGGATCTTAATGGTGAAGTACTTAAACCGTTTATAAAAACTTTTTCGCCGAATTTAAATTATAAAGCAGATACTTATTCTATTAATATAGGCACATCCGTTGAGTCTAATAATAGTGTAAATTGGCTTTATTCTTTTAGTTCAAATTATAAAAATGATCTATCCTTACAAACACAATATATTTTTACGATTGAGAATAGAATGAAAGAACAACATTTTGATTTTATATATGCTATTAAACTTAATTTATCTAAAAACAATGAAACAAAGTTGTTTAATTTTGAGCATCCTATAAAACTGTAATTGGTTTTTGCATACGGAAATAAAAAACAAATTTAATATAAGTTTAAATAATACATTTGAACAGCCAATATTTACAACATATTCATATTTTATATTGCAATTATTATAATTTAATTGAATTTATTGATATTGATTAGGATATTCAAAGTGATATAATAAAGGTGTAAGCTTATCATAAGAACTGCAGTTACATAAATAATTCATAATTTTAAAAGGAGTAAAATAAATGTTAAATGAATCAGTTATTATGCTATCTTTAGTAGTGGCATCATTAACACCGTTAAAAACAAATTATCATGCAAAGAATGATAAACCAGAGGATGCTGTTTATATGCATTCTGCTTATAAAGCTATTCCAAAAGATTCTTCAGTGAATGAAACGGATGTATACACGTTAAATTTTTATAAGGAAAAAGAATATAAAGAAATAACACCGATAGTACAATATTGTAAGCTGAAGAGAGCTTTAGAAGAACAAGAATTAAGTTTTACTTTAGAGCAGACCATAGAAAAGACTTTCTCTGAAACATCTATTGTATCGAATGCGTTATCATTAACTGCAGGAGGAGGAATAGATTTAGGAAATATTGCAACAGTTGGCGCAGAATTAGAACTTAATGCTAATAATACATATAAAAATACATTTCATTTTTCTAAATCGCAAACTGTTACAACGACTAGCACTTATAAAATAGATGGAGTTAAATACAAATTTGGTTACTATGCCTTATTTGAATTTAGCGAAGGCGCATATGATACATATTGTTTCTATCAACATAGAAAAATTGCAAATTATGGACAAATGGAAATGTATCAAACATTGTTGTTAGATGAAACATCAGATTGTCACGTTAGGATGCCTAAAGATTGTAGAAAAACCTTTGTTGATATAAAATGGTTTGAAACTTTGGATGATTATGTAAATTATTGTGAAAGGTATAATTTTAAATCATGACTTGCTTGTTAAATAAAATCATAATATTTAGTACTCTTGGAGCAACAATAGTACCTAGTTTTACCATAAAAGATATAAATTCAGATAAACAAATTTCTTATTCGTATGAAAAGAAAATTGAATTCAAGGAAAATGCATTATTAGACTTTGAACCTGCAATACGACTTTCTGTTGGTCAAACTCACGTATTTTATGGAATGAATTATAACTTAAACGTCATTTATAATAAGATATACGATCAGCTATCGAAGACTGGCTTAACCGTTAAAGAATCTAAACCAATTATAGATGTACTTAAAAAAGAAATCCCTTTATTATCAGAATATGAAAAAATATATTCAGATGACACAGCTGTACAAGTATCTCAAAAGATAACTATTAATAATGAGAGTGAAGAAGGATGTTATATGAACGCTTGCATTAGCAATAAATGCAATTTATATATTTATAACTTTAAAACAAATATAAATGATAATGAAAAAAATATAAAAATTAAGGTTCTGCTTCCTGAAAAACTTTATGTAGTTGCTTCAGACGTTAAATTTTTTAAATCAAATTTAGAATATAAAGATTATGTAAATCAATGGAGCTTCTAGTATGAAAAAAAGATTTTTTAGCTTAATGATTTTAATGTTATTAATGACCTCATGTGGCTCACAAAGTAATATAAATACAAATTTAAGTTTATATTTGCCTTTTATGAGTGAGGATAATATCTATTTATCTAGTTTCTCTAATTACGACTCAAAGTTTACTTTTGATCTACCTTTAAAATTTTCAGAAAAAACAACAATTTTAGATATAACTAGTATTAAATTAAGCGACAAAGGCCAGGTTTATACTGGGAAGCTAATTGATTTAATAAATATAGCAAATAACAGTTATATTGCCAAAATAGAAGTATTAGGTGATGCAAGTCATGTAGATAAAGTCTCACTAAAGCTGCAAAACGATAGGGAATATATTATGCCAATTGATGTTACAAGACTTGAAAAAAGTGATAATAATAACCAAAGATTACAATTTTTGAGTTTTATAGTACCAGAAACCCAATATGACAAATTTAATGCGACTTATTTATTTGAAACTAAAGAAGAAGTGACAATGCATTTGAATTTATATAAGGACTTCTATAATCCAATTTATAATTCAAAGTTAGAAATTACTCCAACTGATCCAAAATATAAATTTGTCACATCAAATGATTCCATTGAATTTAGAACAGGATCGTATTTATTATCGTTTAATTTTTATGAATCTTTTGAAACATATTATTTTGACGAAAATATTGAACTTAAATTTAGTACAAAATTTCAACAATTTCAAGTTCACAGTAATTCTACTGATGAAATTTGCTTAAAAGAACTAATGAATTACTACCGTTACTAGAAAAAATATTGTTAGTCTCTTGATATCGCATATTGTTAAGAGACTTTTTTATATGAAGTAAACTAGATACTAATATAATATTTAAGCTTTTATCTTTTACAAAGTTATTAATAATTTTGAATAACATTTTAGAGCTAAAATTTATTTAAAAATGTATCTATTGGCACTTGTAAATTTTTTTAGTTGTGGTAAATTTAAAGTATGATAAATAAATCGAGAAATAAGAATTTTCTTAGAAAAAAGAAATTTTTGTTACTCAATTTTAATGTATTAAAATTGGAAATTTTTAATCAAACCAATTTTCTAGAAACTTTTTAATTGCAGTGTGTTGCTTTTAGAAAGTTTCTTTTTTTATACTTGATTACTTTATTTAGTTTAGGAGGATAATTTAAAATGACTAAAGAAGAAGTATTTTCATTAGAAACACTTGAAAAAGGTAAGAGACGTTTTGAAAAAGGAAAAGTAAAGAATATTCATATGCTCGATAATATATTGTATGGATCAGTTTATGGAAATGATTTATATAAGGTAAAATTAGAAATTAACGATAACATAATTACAAAAATGAACTGCTCATGTCTTGAAGCACAGCTTGGTAAAAGATGTAGGCATGAAGCAGCTGTTATTGATGCTTTAGAAAGTGAGATGCATAAGCAATTTGAATATGATTTAAATGATAATCATAGGGAAGATAGAGTCAAATTGGCTTTAAAAAAGATGACTCCAGAAGAAAAAGAAGAAGTTCTTTATAATTACATCAATAATGATTCTAAAGAAAATAGACATATGGTTCTTTTTAAATATGCAATGAAGAAGAATTCCGAGAAAGAGAACTATATTTTATATAAAGCAAAAGATGTTATTGATAGTTATGAGAATTACTACGCTTTAATTGATGATAATGATGAACGACTTTTCGAAATTAATCCTTCATATGCTCCTATCGATATTGTATTCCCTTTCTTAGAAGAATATTTTAATGAAGGGCACGTTAAAGAAACATTTAAATTAATGTCAACCATTCTTCTTCATTTAATGAAAAATAGCGAGACGACTTTTAATGTTTTTGCTGACACATTTTTAAGCTTTTATGTTAATCTCTCAAAATATATTGGAGATGAAAAAGTTGAAAAACTTACATATCTTGAATTAAGAAAAGCTTTAAATGCTGCTCCTAATTTTAGTGAAAGAACTGCTATTTATAAAAAAATGATTTATGGTTATGTTGATGAATTTTTAGATAAAGAAAAAATTAAAGATACTGAGATGTATTTTGAATTAACAAAATCAGATAACTTAATCGAGGCTGCTAGAATAAGTGAAGTTTTTCTCTTTGATTCATTAAATAAAAAAGAAAAACAAAGCAAAACTTATTTAGATTTGATTGAAAAGTATAAATTCTTGCCAAGTTTCTTGCTTATTTATGTCAAAGAATTAGAAAACAAAAACGAAATAAATGAAGTTATTGATTTCATTAATGAATCAATTAATAAATTAAATGTTGAATATTCTTATACATTAAAAAATTCGAAAGTTTATATGCTTCTTAGCGAATTATATAAAAAGAATAATGATTTTGATAAAGCTAAAGAGACACTAAAAAAAGCTTTTACAATTCAGCCAAATAAAGAATGCTTATTAAGTTTAAAAGAACTTGAGAGTACTGATGATTATCAAAAAGATTTATTAAGCTCATATCTAGATCTTAAAGATTCAGAAGCCTTAGAACTTCTTATCGAAGAAGGGTATGACAGTTTAGCCCTTAAAATAATCGATAGAAAATTTAACGGAAAATACGCACTCAGCTTGATATTTTGACTCATTTAAAAATATTGATAAGCAAGTATTAAAAGAAATTATCAGTGCAAAAATTAATGAAGCGATGGAAACATCATTCGCTGTTAAATATACTGATGTATTAAATTACGCTAAATTAATATACAAGATAGATAACAATAAGTGTGATGCTATTGAAATATTAAGAATTTGGGCAAAAAAATTTAAACAAGATGATAAATTTGTTGAGATGATCGAAAAAGAAATTGATAGATTTGACAAATAATTAAGTAATTATAAAATCGCTAAGTATTACCTTAGCGATTTTATAGCTCTATAAGGAAAGAATTTAAATTCTTATATATAAGAATATTTTTCTATCATTTGTTATAATAATAATAGCAAGAGGTTATTTTATGGATAATGGTTTAGAATTCGATCCAAAAGATTATTTTAATGATGTAATAAAAAATAAGGTTAAAGAAGAATCAGAAAGCTATATCGATAATTTGATTAAGCAATCAAATATCGATTTAACTAAAAATGAAGAAACTATAAAAGAACTTAATAAATGGCTAGAAATCGATAAGAAAAATGAACAAAAATTATCAAAAAATAAAATTAGCAGAAGGATTTGCTATATTTTTATTGCTATTGGTGTTTTTGCGATATTTCTAGGCTCTTTTTATTTAGCAAATATTGATTATGATTTTAATGCACTGCTTACAAATGGACTTATTTGTTTTTCTATAGGCATCATTGATATTATCGTTTGTATTCTTTTAATTGTGCTAAAGCTTAATAAAAATATAAAAAAATTTTCTACTATTGATAATGAGAATAATAGTCAAATAGAAAATATTAAAAAAACTGCAAAAAAAGAAATATCACCATTATTATCAAGTTTCACAAACAACGATTTTAATAAAATCGCAAATAAAGTTACTGATATTATACAATTTGATAATTCACTTGAATATTCAAAAATGCAATGTTTAAGAGAACAATACGGTTTAAAAATTGAACCAGGAAAAAATGAATCGATAGTCGCAACTATGAGTGGATCACTTCATAATAATCCGTTTATAAGATTCAAGACCCTTGAAAATTATATGTATAATAAAACATATTTTGGCTCAATCGTTATTACTTGGACCGAAACGGTTTCAGATGGTGATGGTGGATCAAGGGTTGTAACTAGATCTCAAACATTAACTGCATCTGTAACTGCTTTAGCTCCAGGATATCAAAATTCTAGTTATTTAATATATGGAAATGAAGCTGCACCTGACTTGCGTTTTTCTCGTAAACCAACTGGCATTGATTTTAATGCAAATGACAATGAAATTGATAAATACGTTAGAAAAAATGAAAAACAAGCTAAGAAATTAAGTGAAAAGTCTATTAAAACTGGTGGAAACTTTACATTGTTAGCTAATACTAAATTCGAAACTTTATTCGAAGCTTTTGATAGAAATAATGAGACTCAATTTAGATTGTTATTTACACCTTTAGCTCAGCAAAATATGACTGAAATAATTACAGAAAGTCCATATGGTGATGACTTCACATTTTTTAAAAGAAACAAAATTAATATTATTTCTACAATTCATAGTTCTAATGTATTTGAATATGATGAAAACACATTTAAATCATATTTAGATGTTAAGGAAATTAAAGAAGGTTTTGTACAACTAATATCTTCTTTGTATCAGTCAGTATATTACGATTTAGCACCTATCATAGCGATACCTTTATATCAAGTAGACGAAGGTGGAAAATATAATCCAAAAGCATATAATCGCCAAGTTAGTGATTATGAAGCCGAAGTACTTGCAAATAGAATAAAAAATAAAAAACTTATTCCAAATGGATGTGATACCGCTGTTATTAAAAAAGTTTCTTATGATAAAACTATTGGATGCTTAGAATTTTTTAATGTAGTTACTTCAGGCTTTAATGCTATTAGTAGAGTTACTGTTCTTCCTCGTATGGGTGGTGATGGTAATATGCATCAGGTGCCAGTCCATTGGATAGAATATATTCCAATGGTCAAAGAGTCAAAGATAGCAATAAGAATAATGAACGAAAAAAATACTTTTATAGAATCTGCTAAAGATGATAAAGAATTTAATGATAAATTTAAAAAGTATTTAAGCTATGAAGTAATGTATAAGAATTACATAGGTTTTTTAGTAGCTGAATGTTATAATGATGATGAAGATTTTGTTAAAAAAATAATTAAATATAGTAAATGTTAATTAAAGGAGCGAAATATGGCAAACGAATTAGATGAAATGACAGGACCTATTAACGAAGAAGGTCGAGACGTTAATGTAATTCAGAAACAAATTCCTGTTAAAACAGGTGTTGGCTCAATTATTTTTGAAGTCATGTTATTTGTTTTAGGAATTATTCCGGGATTAATTTTTTTAATATGCAAGGTTAACGCGAGAACTTATTTAAGGCAACTTCAGCAAAAAGTTCAACACGATGCTTCACAAATTGACAATTATTTAGAACAAAGAGTAGTTATTTTACAAAATGCTGCTAAACTTTTAGATAAAGCTATTGACTTAGATAAAGATACAATGACAAAAATTGCGCAATATAGAAGCGGCAATTCTTCATCTAATGATGAGATTAGAAGTGCAACAAATGAAAAAATCGATACTTTATTTGGACAAATAAACGTTGCTTACGAGCAATATCCTGAATTAAAGGCTCATGATCAAATTGAAGAATGTTTAAGGCAAAATTCATATTTGCAAAAAGAGATAACAGCTGCAAGAGAACTTTATAACGACACTGTATATCAACGGAATTCAGCTATTCAAGCTTGGCCAGCAAAAATGATGGTTGCAGCAAAAGAAGGCTATACAACACGTATACCATTCTCAACCAGCAAAGAAGTAAAAGATAAAGCTAGAGGGACATTCTTCTAATCTTATTAATATATGTTTAAATTTGAAATGATTGAATTATGTTTTATAATATGATTCAATCATTTTTTAAGAGGTTTATTATGGATAACAATCGAAGATTAACAACACGTGATTTTATTAATAGAAAATCTGTACTTACATTTTTTTATTTTTCTGCTTTCTTATTATGTTTATTTTTCTTAATTTATGGCTTAAATAATTGGATTATGAAAGCGGCATTAGATGCGTCTTTTGCATGTTGTGCTTTAGGATTAGGTATTGGTGTTTTATCATATGCTACAAATCAAGGAACATTCGATATATTCGCCATTGGATTTGAAAATTTGACATCAACCTTAAAAAAAGATGGTGTTAAAAAGTACGATATGTATACTTATCGTGAAGCAAAATCAACTGATAGAAGAAGCAATAGATTCATTTGCTTAGTTTATTTACTTGATGGTGTAATATTTTTAATTCCATCACTTGTTATTTATTTTATATGCTTCGCTTAGACGCATTATTATTAAAAGATATTAAGATAGTATTAAGATTTGCACATTAAGTAATTAATTTTTTTGTTTTTTAATGTTAAATAGTTCTAAAGTTTCAATACGAAATTTTTGTTTATTACTCAAGGAGGTTAAATTATGAAAAAGAATAAGATTTTATGTTTAGCTGCTTGTACTTTATTAGGATTAGGAGTTGTTTCCTGTGGTGGAGATGATCCTTCAAAACAAAGTACATTAATGAATCAAAGCTATGTAAAATGGGAAGATGTTCAAAAAGACGTTACATTATCAAAAGAAAATATTAAAGTATCAAAAACTGGTAACTATAAATATTTCGCTCCACAATTAGTTAGACGTTCAGAAACTGATGGCACAGAAAAGTTTATTTCAACTAAGAGTGAAGCAGTTATGGAAAGTGGTGATGTTGCTAACTTATTTGCTTACGAAGTACCAGAAGGAAGTAAATTTGGTGTAACTGTTAAAAATAGTAGAACTAAAGCTGATGCATCAGGCATTGTTTCTGCAGACGGTAAAGTTGTTGCTCCAGAAGTTTTAGAACCAACTGATTTTGCAATTTCACTTTACAGTCAAAAAGATTCTAAAGTTGTCGCTAAAAAATTACATTTAACAGTTGTTCCAAAAGGAACAATCGGTAAAAACGACTATTTTGATTATTCATCATTAAACGGTACCGAAAGAGAAAAAATGACAGCTACATCTGAAAAATATTTAATTAATAACGGCTTAGCTCCATTAACTTATGCTGATAATGCTCAATTCGAATTATACACAGAACGTGTTCATTCACCATTATTAGATAAAAATAACTATGTTCCAGGTTATGGCTTTGGTATTGAAGAATATGGATGGATTGACAAGAGCAAACCATTACCAGAAGCTCAAAAAACTCCAAAGTTCGCTAATTTCTTTTGGGATCAATATGCAGCAGATCAAGATACAGGTAACTTCAATTACTTAGATTCAAATTCAAACAGTGTTGCTGTTCTTTATAACTACATTTCTCAATCCTACTTCAGACAATTATTAAATGCTGATTCAACAGGTACAGAATATACAAGTGGTTTATCAAGAAAGAATGCTCCTGAAGCTGTAAATCCTGATGAAAACGGAGCAAGTAATACATGGAAGGTTTATTTAAGAGTTGGTGAGGGAACAGGTGAAGGTGTTACTAAAGGTTTAAATTATAGAACTGCTAGTACAAATCCTGAAATTCAAAAATTCAACAATAGACCAATTAAACTTGAAGATTACTTAACTCCATGGAAATTATTAGCTACAAAGACAACTCAATATTATAGAGGTGCTGAACAAGCTGGTGAATCTACACCAAATAGACAAATCAAAGGTTTCCCAGAATTCTATCAAAGTTCAGATAAATTCACTACAAATCTTCCAACTGATGAAGAATTCCAAAAGGCACTTGGCGTTAAATTAAATAAAGCTGATAATTCTATCACTGTTACATTTAACGGTACAGTTACACCTGACTATGCTGAATATCAATTAAATGGTTTATGGTGTAATCCAATTCCTGAAGATTTCTTAAAAGTAATCGGAACAAATGCTATTGAAGGTGCTAAAGCTGTTGGTAAGACAAGTGGTAAATTATCACCAATTGATACAACATTAAGTGTTGGACCTTACTATCTTGAAACTTATGAACCTAAGAAAACAATCGCTTTCAAGAAAAATGAAACATGGCCTTTAACAAAAGATGGTCATAATAGAGATTTATATAAGCTTGAAGGTGTCCACTTAAACTGTAATGCTGCTTTAAGTACAAATCCAAATAACCTCATTACTTTATTCAAAGGTGGTAGTACAGATAGATCAGATATTCCTCAAACATTCTTTGATAAATATTTAACTGATCCACGTAAGAAAGCTACTAAAGGTACAGGATATTTCCCAGTTTACTTTGTTAATACATACGATAAGATGTTCTGGGATACAAGATTTGATACTACAGAAAATGATTGGGAAGTTAAACCAATGCTTTCAAACGAAAATTTCTATAAGGCATTACTTGTTGGTGTTGATAGAAATGAATTAGCAGACTATTATCACGTTAATCCTGCATTCGGCATTCAAGAGCCAATTAATAAAGTTTCACCAAAAGCAGAAGTTGCTTATAACGATTCAAAAGCTCACAAAGATGTTATGAAAGAATTATTCGGCAAAGAATATTCAAGCAGTGAAGACTTTAAATCATGGAGAAACGATGCTGCAACATTATTTGAAAAAGCAATCGAAGAGGAACTTGAAGCTGGACACTATGAATTAGGAACAAAAGACAACCCAACAGTAGTCGAATTTGTATTAGCTTCAACAGATGATGCTATTAGAAGACAATCAAATTTATATGTATTTGGTGATTGGCAAGATGCATTTAATTTAGCTGTCTCAACACACTTTGGTGAAAATAATGAGAACAACTGGATGGATGGAAATAAACC
>CAUWDL010000025.1:0-13746 GCA_963557285.1 uncultured Bacilli bacterium
ATAATAAAGGTGAAACTAAAGTCTTTATTAAATTAAAGAAACTTGTAAAAGCACAAATTGATGAAATTCGTAATTTATTACTTAATTCATCATTTAAATTCTCTAACGAAGAAATTAAATCAACTCCAAGTGTTGCATATAGAAAATTAAACAAAATCGAAAGAAGAGATATTGTTTATGAAGTATCAAAATTAGTTCAAATTGATGAATATCTCCAAAGAAAACCATCTCAATTATCAGGTGGACAACAACAACGTGTTGCTATTGCACGTGCATTAGTTAAAAAGCCAAGAGTATTATTACTCGATGAACCTCTTTCAAACTTAGATGCTCGTCTTAGACTTCAAACAAGAGAAGAAATTAGACGTATTCAAAAAGAAACAGGTATTACAACAGTATTCGTTACTCACGACCAAGAAGAAGCTATGTCAATTAGTGATGAAATCTTAGTTATGAAAAAAGGTGTTGCTCAGCAAATTGATACACCTCAAAACGTTTATAGTAATCCAAAAAATTTATTCGTTGCTCAATTCTTAGGTACACCTCAAATCAACGTATTTGAAGGCTTAATCAAAAATGAAGAAATTTATATTGGCGAATCAAAAGTTGGACAAGCTAAAGGAATTAAAGATCAACCTGTATTTATCGCAATTAGACCAGAAGGATTTGCATTAGGTAATGAAAATTCAAAATATTTCTTAAAAACTAATATTGATATGATTCAAGTATTAGGTAGAGATATTTCTATCATCGCAAAAGATCCTAATTGTACTAAAGAAATATTTAGAGTTATTATATCTAACAATGAAGCAAATTTAACAGGTACAGTTAATTTAGAGGTTTCACCTAATAAGATGTTTATCTTCGATCACGAAACCGAAGAAAGAATTTATATTAAGTAGGTGAAATTATGAAATTTAATTTTTTCAAGAAAAAGGAGGATCGTGTAGAAGTCGACGCTATTAAAGAAAATAAATATATCGACTTTGAAAAAGAAACGATTAAAGATCCGACTCTCGGCGACTTACATGTAGGAAGCAATGGAAACGTTGAAGTTAACCTTGTTTCTAATAAACGTATCAAAAAGAATTATACTGTTGGTGGAGTTTTAGACCAAGAAACTAAAAATAACTGGAGAGCATGGTTCTACTTAGCTCCTGTTCTCATCTTAATGGCAGTATTCTTAATTTATCCACTTATTAATACGATTTTTATCGCTTTTACAGAAAATTATCAATACGCTACAGGTGAATTTAGCGGTTTAACGTTCGATAACTTCGCTTACATTCTTGGCATCAAGCCATTAAATGAAGGAACAGCACAAGAAGTTTTTGAAAGAAACTTAGTTGACTATGCTATTCCTAATACGTTCTTAATTGTTTTTATTACAGTTCCATTATCAATTGTTATCGCTTTATTAATTAGTGTTTTACTTAACAATTTAAAGTGGTTCCAAAAAATCTATCAAACAATTTTCTTCTTACCATACGTTACTAATACAATTGCGGTTGGTATGGTATTCAGCGTTTTATTTGATAAAAATAGTCTTATAAATTACATATTTAACAGTGATATTAACTGGGTATATGGTGCAGATAGAGCAACAGCTCTTGTTCCGTTATGTCTATACATTATTTGGGGAAGTTTACCGTTTAAAATATTAATTTTGTTAAGCGGACTTCAAAATGTTGATAAACAATACTACGATGCAGCTAAGATTGATGCTGCACCTCATTGGAAAGTGTTGCTTAAGATTACTGTCCCAACATTAATGCCTCAAATTCTTTACTTAAGTGTTACCTCATTCATCGGTGCATTTAAGGAGTACACAGCTGTCGTAGGTTTATTTAACGGTCCTGGTACGTCAGGTACTGGAAGCTATGAAATGTATACAATGGTTTATTACATTTATGATAACTTACAAACAAAGACAAGTTTAGCAGCTGCTTGTGCGGTCTTATTATTCCTTATCATTCTTGCATTTACGTTCCTTCAACTTTGGTTGAATAAACGTAAGCAATCTAATTAGGAGGTAAATTATGGCTGATTTAGCAAAAGAAAATAAATTATTAACCAACAATAAACCTTCTAATAATGATGACAAACATACAACAAAAAAATACATCAACTTCATGGAAGATGAACTTGATGGTCAAGATTTAGTGCTTGTTATTAAAGAAGGTAATCAAGACATTGAAACCTTAAGAAAAAAGGAAAAAGTTTCTAAGAGTGTTTCCTTAATATTCACATATATTTTAATTACATTCTTAGCTCTCCTAATGATTCTTCCATTCTATTGGATGATCATTACATCACTTAAAAATAATGATGAAATCAATGCAATGACACAAACATTCTTCCCAACAGTTGTTATGTGGAGCAACTATGTTTATGTCTTCCAAGTATTCGATTTCGGAAATTACATGCTTAATACTATTGTTGTAGCTATTTTCTCAACATTAGGTACGTTATTAACAACAATCTTTGCGGCTTTTGCGTTTGCAAGACTTCAATTCAAAGGACGTGAAAGTTTATTCGCAATATTCCTGATGACTATGATGATTCCTGGTGAAATGATGGTCATCTCTAACTACATTACCGTTGCAAGTTTTGGCTGGATTGGAAACGATCAAACTAGAAATCAAGCATATCTTGCTATGATTGTTCCATTCTGGGTCAGTGTTTATTATATTTATTTATTAAGACAAACATTTAGACAAGTTCCAAATGAACTTTACTTAGCTGCTAAAGTTGATGGTAAGAGTGATTTATCTTACCTTTGGAAAGTTATGATTCCACTTGCTGCACCTACTTTAATTTCAATTACTATTTTGAAATTTATGGGTACATGGAACTCATATGTCTGGCCAAATCTTGTTACTAACAATTCCGAATTTAGACTTATTTCAAACGGTTTAAGAGGAAGTTCGTTCAGCGACCCAGATAGTGGTATTGTTCAATACGGCTATCAAATGGCTGCTACTGTCGTTGTTACTGTTCCATTATTCTTACTCTTCGTATTCTTTAGAAAATACATTATGCGTGGAGTTGGTAGAGCAGGTATTAAGGGTTAAAAATTAGGAGAAAAGTTATTATTTTTATGAAAAAAGCAAAATTATTATTAGGTGTTTTACCACTTTGTGGATTACTCGCTATTACAAGCTGTGGTGAAAATCCCGATAAAGGTCCATCAATTGGTGATTTAGACAACTCAATTGGAGAACCTGTAATCAAAGAAAAAACAGAAATTACTTTATCAACAACAGCTGGTAAAGATAATCAAGAAATTCTTAATGGATTTATTGAAGGATTCAAAAAAGTCGAACCAAACGTCACAATTAATAACGTAAAAGTTGAAGGTGGTTATGATGGATTAGCAAGCGACATCATCAATAAAATTTCAACTCAAGATCATCCAGATATGACACTTGTCTATCCAGATGCTGTTGCTGATTTTATTGATTATGATATTGCAGTTGATGTTGAACCATTTATGAATAATCCTACATATGGATGGTCAGAAGAACAAAAGAACTCCTTTGTTCCTGGATTCTTAGAAGAAGGACAAAAGTATACTGTTAGTGGTACATATTCATTACCATTCTCAAAATCAACTGAAGTTATTTATTATGATGCAGATAGAATTTTAGGTAAAACAATTCCTGGAATTAATAATAATAACCCAATTAATGAAGAATACATGAATAATTTAACTTGGGAAGAATTATTTGGAACATTCTGCCCTAAAATTATTGAATATAGTAATACAACTGAAGGTGCAAGAATCTTAAATAAAGATTCAGATAACTGGGCCGTTCTTGGTTACGATAGTGATGCAAACTTATTTATTACAATGTGTGAACAATATGGCATCCCATATACTTCAATTGGAGCTGATGGAAAAGGCAGTGCTGACTTTGATACACCTGAAACTAAGCAATTATTAACTAAGTTAAATGAATTCACAAAGCAACATTATTTGTTGACTGCTAAAGGAACAGGTAAAAGATCAAATGATTATTTAAAAGTTGATTCATGCTTATTATCAATTGGTTCAACTGCTGGTGCTTCATATCAATATGACACTCAAAATCCTGAAAAAATCGAAACAGCAATTATTCCTCAAGCTAAAGGAAAAGATAAAAAAACAATTTTACAAGGACCTTCATTCACAATTCTTAAACATAAGAAAAACGAAAGTGAAATCGATGAAAATAGAATTTTAGCTTCTTGGAGATTCTATCAATATTGCTCACTTCCAGAAAATGCGATGAGATGGGCAATTAATGCTAACTACTTACCAACAATTAGCGAAATCTATGATACAGAAGATTATAAAGAAATTTATAACGTTGAAAATTTTGAAGTAACTACATTTGATGCTTTAACAGCAAGAGTCGCTACAACTGCTGCTAATTTAAGACAATATTTCTATACTTCACCAGCTTTCAAAGGTTCAAATGAATGTAGAGTAGCTGTAGAAGCTATGGTTGGTAAAGCTTGCACAATTTCAAACAATGCATCTGATGTCGATAAATGGGTTAAGGATGCAATCGATCAAGCAAATAAGAAAATTGGTTAATCTTATAAGGTATAACAATGAAAAAAACAAAATTATTTTCTATATTAACTCTCGCCGCTGCAACTTTAGTTACAAGTTGTGGTGGCAGCGAGCCAGAACAACAAACAATTAAAATTCCTTTCTGGCATACATTTGGTAAAACTATTCAAGTTGAACTTGAAAGACAATGTGATACATTTGAAAACTACATCAATGAAAGAGATGGTGTAAAAATCGATATCGAACCACAATATCAAGGTGGCTACAATGATTTAGTTGATAAAATGGGCAAAGGCTATGCAATTGGAGAAACACCTACAATTTCAGTTGCTTATCCTGATCATGTCGCAACATATTTAACATACGGTGATGACTTTGTTTGCAACTTGGATTCTTATTTCGATGATCCTAAACTTGGATTCAAGGCAGATGAAACTTTAAATCCTGATTTAAAAGGAATTGAAGATTTCGTTCCAGCTTTTGTTGAAGAAGGACAAGAATATATTAAAGAAGGCACATATTCATTACCTTTAATGAAATCAAGTGAAGTTATGCTTTATAATAAGCCTATTGTAACTCAAGCATTATCTGGCATGGGTATCGAAACAGGTGTTGAAACATACATGAATAACATTACTTGGGATCAATTCTTTAATTTAGCAAACTATGTTAATGAACATGAAAGTGAATTAGGAATGTTCACTCAAGATAATGATGCTTACCCTGTTTATTATGATAGTGATTCAAACTTATTTATTTCACAATGCTATCAAAGAGAAATTCCTTTTATTTCTACAAAAGATGGACAAGGACAAATTGATTTTAACAATCAAAAAGCTAAAGATTTAGTTAAAGAATTAAATGATTTACATACACAAAAAGTTTTAACTACTAAAGGTGCTAATGAAGGCAGATATGGTAGTGACTGGTTTAAAGCTAAAAAGAGCGCATTTGTTGTAGGATCAAGTGGTGGTACTGGATATAGTGACCCAGGTGTTAGCTTTGAAGTTGGTGTTTGTAAATTCCCTACTTATAAAACTGCTGATGCAGAACATAGTAAATATATTTCTCAAGGTGTTACATTAACATTATTAAATAACAAAAAAGATAGTGCTGAAATTAACACTGAAAAGACTAAATATGGTTGGGAATTCATGAAATTCTTAACAAACACAGAAAATAATATCTCTATCGCTCTATCAAGCGAAGGATATATTCCTGTAAGAAATTCATGCTATGAATCTCCAGAATACAACGAATACATTAATGAAGCTGAATACATGTCAAAGGTTGCTAAGACTGTTATCGAAGACATTAATGGTAATTATTTAAATTATCCTGTTTTTAAAGGTACAGATAAGATTAGAGATCAAGTAGGTGGTATTATTACACAAACATTACTTGGCAAAAAAGATATTGAAAAAGCATTCAACGATGCAGAAGCTGAAAGTAAAAAATATCTTTAATTAAGAGGTAATACCAATGAAAAAAAGAGCAATATTAGCTTTACTTATTCCTGGCTTATTGTTTTCTTCACTTAGCTTAGTTAGCTGTGGCGAAGATAACCCTAAGCAAGAAGTTGATAAAATTGATTATGCTAAGACTGATGAGAAAATTAGACTTCAACATGACTATAAAGGGAAGAATTTTTTCCAAGACGGAATCGCTCAAGTTAATTTAAAAACGTTAATCGATGGTGATACTGCTCACTTTGTTATGGCTGATGGCTCTAGCAGAGAAAATATCAAAATCAGATATTATGGTGTTGATACTCCTGAATCAACTGGAGCAATTGAACCATATGGTGATAAAGCTAAAAATTTTAACAAAGAAAAATTAGAAAAAGCTCAAAAAGATGGAACAATCGTTGTAACATCAACATGCTTAGATTCATACGAACCACCTGAAACAGATTCAACTGGATCTAGATATTTAGGAATGGTTTGGATTAATGAAGAAAAGAAAAACGCTCCATATGATGAGATGTATTTACTTAATTTAATGCTTGTCCAAGAAGGATATAGTTATGTAAAAGCAGTTGATAAATTCCCAGCTTTTAAAGAAACATTCTATGCAGCTGAAGAACAAGCTAAAAAACTTAAATTAAATTTATTTAGTGGCGAACCAGATGATAGCTTTAACTATGGAGATTATCAAACAACTAACTTACGGGAAATCCAACAAGAAGTAATTGAAAATTTAAAAGATCCAAATCATGCTAATAAATTTAATAATGCTAAAGTTAGAGTTAGAGGAACTGTAGCTGGTTTTACAAATAAAGTTTTATATTTACAAGCACGTTTTGAAGATGAAGAAACTGGTGAAATTAAATATGCAGGAATCAACGTCTTTACTGGTATGAGCCCAATTTCATCAAAATATACAACAGTTGGAAATGTTCTTGAATTATGTGGAACATGTAAAGACAACGAAACATTTGGTTTCCAAATTAGTGGTGCTACATTCCCTAAGATTCCTAGTAAGGATCCTGAAGTAGCTAAAATTGAAACTAAGGTTTTATATAAAGCTGACGAAGCACCTGATGAATTTAAATTAAATACATTTAAAGTAAAAGCTAATGAGTTATCATATGAACATTTATTTAATTCAGTATCTTTAGAGGAAGAATTCACAGTTACAGGCGGCTATGTTAGTGATGATAAATTAGAAACTACACTTTTTGGTACAATTAATGGACAACATTCACCAATTGATGTTTTTGTTCCGTTTAGTTATACACCAGATGGTGATAGTACACATTCATATCAATCCATCGAAGAATATAAAGGTAAAACTTTTAAGGTTTCAGGAATTTATAATTTCCATACAACTTCAAAAGGTATTAAATATCAAATTTTACCAAGAAGTTCAGCAGATTTAGTATTAGTTAAGTAATGAATAAAAGTAACAAAATGATTAAAAATATATTTTTAATATTTATTTGCACTTTTACATTAATTAGTTGTAGTAAGTCAGAAGAGGCTAATAAGCCTCTTCTGAATAAAAATTCTCCAATTGAAAACATATTCTTCAGCGAAATGTATGTTGGAGAAAACGTAAATGATGCTATATTAGAAATAGGAACTAGTTCTATAAGTAGTGTTGATTTACGTGGCTATAAGGTTAATTTTTATGATCGTAAAAATTTAACTTATAGCTATCAATTTAACAATGAAACTATTAATAAAAGTAATTTAATAGTATTTGCTAATTTAGATGCAAGTTACGATGATGACAGTAGTATTATTATTGATCTTCCGAATAATTATATTGCTGGAATGTATTATGTAGAACTTGTTGACACTGATGGCTTGATTATTGATTCTTTAGGAACTAAAGGATTTGATATCACTTATCTAGATAGTGGAAGTTTAGTGAGACTAAATGAAGCTAATATTTCAACACATGGATTTGATAAATTAAACTTTATTAAAGTTCATGACAGTAAAAAGAAGTATTTAGGAAATTTAGATGCTCCATTAACAAAAGAAGAGATTCTAAATGGCCCTTCACTAGATATTAAAAGATATCAAAAAAACGAATTTGCAAAAGGCGATACACCATTAGGTGGATATGTTGAGGTTTCTGTTTCTAGTTTAGGAGATGGTGATACAACGTACTTTAATTATCCTGATTGTGGTTTAGTAAAAGGAAGATATTCAACAAGATATTTAATGATTGATACTCCTGAAATATCGCATGGTCCAAATTCAAAAATTCAAGAAGAACCTTGGGGTCAAAAAGCAAAGAAATTTAATAATGATAAGCTAAAAAACGCTTCATCAATATTAATTCAATCAAATTTAGGAAGCTCTCTTAAGGAAACTTATAATCGTTTATTAGGCTATGTTTGGTATACAAACGATCCGAATAAATCTATAACTTCTTATCGCTTGTTAAATTTCGAATTGGTTAAAGAAGGTCTAGCAGAATTTTCACTTCATGAAAGATATGACACTATGAAAAGTAATGATGTAAGTTACTTTGATTATCTTGATTATGTGAATGAGATAGCTAGACGAAATATAATAAAAATTCATGGTGAAATAGATCCAAATTTCAACTATGAATAGAATAGGAGAATACATATGTACTGTTCAAACTGCGGATACGATTTAAAGAAAAAGAAAATTAACAAAATTAATCAAAAAGCTACAAAAAGAACAAAAGACACTGAGATGGTCTATATTTGTCCTAAATGTGGACATATCATTAAAAGCAATTTAAATGAAGAAGAAATTAAAGCTTTATCCAGAGCTTCTCATAGTGAAATTCACCGTTCAAGAAATACCATGAATACAGGAATGGCTTCACTTGTAATTTCTATCATTTTAGGTGTTATTGCTTATTTATTTTTCTTAATGTCGTTTAAAGCTAATGCTGGCGGACAATTAGTTACCGATTGCACAGAATATTATGTATTCGCTACATTAATTGCAATAGCTGGAATTTTACTTGGCTTCTCTATACTCGCCTTAGTATTTGGAATCCTAAAAAATAGAAAATATACTTTATTATTGAAAGATATTCAAAACGATATCTTTAATCAATAAAATATCACTTTGTGATTTATTTGGACTTATTTGTGGGGAGGAAGAATTAAATATGTCTAAAAAAAGATTTGGAAGCTTTGCGCTCGCTTCTTTATTAGTTTTAAGTGGTGTATCACTTACTGCGCTTACTAGCTGTGGAGAACCAACAACAGAATCTAAGGATTTAGTAAAGAAAATTACAATTTCTAATAAAACTACACTTCAATCTGAATGGAAAGTTGGAGAAGCTGATAGATTATTAGAAATTAATCTTGAACCAGCTAGTTTAGTTTTAAACACTTTAATTAGTGAGAAAAAAATTTCTATTGTTTCAAGTAATGATAAAGTTATTTCTACTAATGGCAAGGTTTTACACGCTGAAGGAGAAGGGAAAGCAACAATTACAGTATCGTTTAATGAATCAATTAAGGATTCAGTCGAGATCACTGTAAATAAAGCTAATCAAGGTGGACAAGACGTTGTTACTACATCAGCTATTAGAAAAATAACTGAAGATGCAGCTAAAGAAATTCCTGCGACAAATAAGGGAGAAGCTACAACAAGTAAAACATATAAATTAACAGGTTTAATCGTTGCTAACGATAAGAGTTCAAAAGGTGCAAACATTTCAATTTTTGATGGTGTAACATTTATTAATGCTTTTAAACCTGCATCAGGAGCAAATATTTCAGTCGGAACTATGGTCGATATTGAAGGAACTATTCAAAACTACTTTGGAACACTTCAATTTAAAGACGCTAATATTGTAGAAAACACTAAAGCTGAAAAAATCAATTTGCCAACAGCTAAAGCATATGGTGCGAAAGAATTTAATGACTTCAAGACTATCGCAAAAACGAATTCAGAAACAATCGCAGATCCTAAAAAAGTCACAGAACCAAATTATGTTAAAGCTACTGTAAAATCTTTCCAAAATGGACAATTTGTTGATTACAAATTAGCAAATGAAGATTTAGGAGATGATAAAATTGCTTTAAATAAATCAAATAGCGAAATCACAAATGAACTTAAAAAACATCCTGTAGGCACTACATTTGATATTGAAGGAGCTCTTATTGGCTATAATACAAGATATTCAAACTATAATATTATTGTTGAAAAAGTTGCAGTAAAATCATCAGGTACAACAGATCCAGAACCTCAACCTCAACCACAACCAGGGCCTGATCAAGGCCAAGGACAAGGTGGAGAAACTCCAGATGTACCAGTTGGTGAAAGTGTTGTTATAACATCAGCTAAATTATCTCTTGGAGGTAGTTATGGAAGTCAAACTGATACCCCAATTGATGTCGGTAATGGCATTAAAGTTTATTATGAATATTTAATGGATGGTGGTAATGGCATCCAAATGAAAAACAAAATGAAAAATGAGGAAAGACAAACCTCTAAATTATGGATTGAAAATACCTCAGATAAAGTAATTGCGAGCGTTGCTGTAAAAGCCTCAGCAACTCATGACTGGAATCAATTCGAATCAAGCCCATCTATATTAGGAATTAATTTTGGAACCGAAATCGTTACAACTGCGAAAGGTGTTCCAGAGTCACAACAAATTAAAACTTTAAAAGCGAGTGAAGTAGGTAGCGTTAAATCCAATATTGAAAATGCTAAATATTTCTGCGCTGAACATGTCGGAGAAGGGCCAAAAGGAAGTGGCGGTGCTCTTTATATTGAAAGTATCACTATAAATTTTGCAAAATAATATTAATAAAATATTTTAAAACTCACGAGAAATCGTGAGTTTTTTTATTGAAATTACATTATTTGCAATGAATAAGCAACATTACAAATAAAAAATTACATTTTTTGCAAAAAAATGATTCAGATTATTATTTCTATATTTGTTTTGTATTAATTTTTGGTTAATTTAATGATATTTCTTTTAAAAGAATATTATTTTGTGATATGTTAATAATAAGTAATTTGCAATGATTAAGTTAATTACTTTATAGCTATACATTAGTTTTTAAGTTATAGCTTTGCAAGTTTTAGGTAACTAAAACAATTTGGACTTATTAGGAGGATAATTTAAAATATGTCTAAAAAAAGATTTAGTGGAATCATGCTAGCTTCTATCTTAGCATTAGGTGGAATCGCTACAACTCTCACAAGTTGTGGAGAAGAAGGTGGAAACACAGTTAATCCAGCACCTACACCAGATGAAGTTGTAATTAATAAAATTACAATTGATAAAGAAGCTATGGCAAAACCATTTCATATCGGAGATGATGATAGAGATGTTGTTTGTACATTAGATCCAGTTGCTAACTTTAAAGATTTAGTTAGTAAAAAGAAAATCCAAATTACATCAAGCAATCCTGATATTGTTGCTGTACAAGGTGTTAAATTAAAAGCTTTAAAAGAAGGAAAATCAACTATTACAGTTTCTTTTTGCGATGCTGCTAAAGATTCAGTAGAAATTACAATTTTGCCTAAAGAAGAAGCTGTTGTTAAAAGTGTTAAGGATACTTTAGTTGAAGCTGCAACTGAATGTCCAAACGGAAAAGATACAACTGCAAAAGAATTTAAAGTTAAAGGAAAAATCATTGCTAACGATTTTAACGTTGAAGGAAAAGCTCAACAATCAACAAAACAAAATATTGTTGTTGCAGATGGAACTGCAGCTGTAAACATTTATATTACAAGCGCTGATTTAACATGTGATCTAAAAGTTGGAACTCCAGTTACTGTAACAGGTAAATTAACTAATTATTATGGTGCAATACAATTTGCAAACCCTATTATTGAAGCTTCAAAAGAAGAAGTTCAATCATTGCAACCACAAAAATTCACTGTTAAAGATTTTAATGATTTCTATAATCTTGCAAATAAAAATAATAACGGAATCAAAGATAATCAACCTACAGAATCAAAATACATTACAGCTGATTTTAAATTAATTACTGAATCTAAGTTTGAAATTGTTGGAGAAGGCCTTACTAAAAAAACAGTTAGTTTCAGTAAAACTAATGAAACTATGTTAAATAAAATTAAAGCTGAGGTTGGCGTTGGAGATGTTATTTCTGCAACTGGTGTTATTATTGGATATAATACAGCTACAAAGTTTGACTATTTTAATTTCATTGTAGAAGGATTCGAAAAGAAAATTGAAGCTATTCAACCTACAAGTATCAAAATTTCAGTTTCTAAAACAAATTTAAAAGTTCGTGAAAATGTTCTTATTGAACATTCTTTTGAACCAGCAGGTGCAAATGGAAAAGTTACATATTCAATTACTGAAGGAAAAGAATTTGCAGTTTTAAAGGGTAATAAGTTAATTGCTACAAAAGAAGGAACTGTAAAAGTTCAAGCAACTGTCGAAGGATTAGCAACACCAAGTAATGTTTTAACATTTACAATTGCAGGAGTTGCTGATGATGCAATTTTAAAAGCTGAAGTTAAGACAATTGAAGAAGTTAAGAAAATGCCAACAGACGCAACAAAACTTTATAAAGTTAAAGGTGTTGTCGTAAAAGCTGATGCTGGTGATAAATATGGCAACATTACAATTAAAGATGAAACAGGTAATGAATTAAGTGCTTATGGAACTGCTGGAGACTTTACATGCTGGGACATGAAAGCAGACGGAACAATTGGCTTTGAAAATCCTAAAAACTTTAACAAAGTTGTTCTTAATAAATTATTCAAATTAGGTGATGAAGTTGAATTCTATGTTTTACCATATGATTTTAAAGGAAAGCCTAACTATAACTTCCAATTTAATCAAAAAACTAGAGATGCTTCTGAATTTACTTATAGTTTAACAATTGCTGATGAAAATAAAATCATTACTGCAGATAAAAAAGAAGGATTAAAAATTGGTGATACTGTTACTTTAACGGTTGATTCAAGTAAAATCCCTGCAAATAAAAATCTCGCCATTAAATATAATGGCAAAGCATTAAAAGCTAACGAAAAAGGACAATATACTTTTGTTGTTACACCTATTAATGAAGTTAGTGTTGAATTATTTGATAAACCTCAAGCAGGTGGAACATTTTTAATTAATTCAGATATTTTAGGAATTACAAACAGCTATTCAGATTCAACAAGTCCAATTGACATTGGAAATGGATATACAATTAAATATACTCAATTATATAGAGGTGATAATGATTGCATTCAATTAAATAAGAAAAAAGAATCGATGATTTGGTTTGAAACTGCTGGTGAATTTAGCATCGAAAGCATCACAATTACTGCTTCAAAATCATGGTCAAGTGATGGCAAAGCAAAATGCGTTTGCGGCGCAAAATTTGGAACTGAAAATGTAAGTAAAAACTTCATTGATTCCGAAGATGTTGTCGAAAATTTGAATGGCAACGCTACTTACACATTTACTAATAAAGTTGCTGGTGCAAAATATTTCGCATTAAGATCATTTGCTGGACCTTTATATTTATCAAACATTTCCATCAAATTTGCTAAATAATTAAATTTTCTAATTACAAGTTAAATAAAAGGTTCGCTCAGCGAACCTTTTATTATACTTAAATTTATGATAAAATTTTAAAAAATGAGGGAGTAATTATGAATAAGACAAAAATTATAGCTTTTGCTAGTATTGGATTATTATTTGCTTCTTGTTCTAATAATGAAAGTACAGCAAAATATAAATTTAATTTTTCTTTC
>CAUWDL010000026.1:0-13578 GCA_963557285.1 uncultured Bacilli bacterium
AATTCGCTTTTAAAATGTTGAAAAACATCGATATAATCGAAACTTTAATTAAAGTAATTAAAGTAATTGTGATATAATGCAGTTATGACAAATACAAAAAAGATTAGACTTAAAGATATAGCTTATGCGCTAAATATCAGTGTTACTTGCGTCTCACGTTCACTTAGAGATTGCGATGATATAAGCGAAGATACAAAAAGAGCTGTTAGACAAAAAGCGCTTGAACTCGGATATCGTTCAAAATACGATGAAATTAAAACTAAAGAAAAACATGTTGTAGCATTAATTATAGACAGTATCAAGAATCCTTATTTTATTAAATTAGGTGATATTTTGCTCTCAAAATTAAATAAGGAAGAGTGCGATTTTTTAATTATGATAACTAATCCTTATGAAAAAGTTAACGACACATTAATTAAAAAATGCATATATAGAAATGCAGATGTTATTCTTTCTTTCAATGAATTTAGTTCTAAAAGCATTGATATAGCAAAGTTGAATAATATTCCACTCGTTATGCTTGGTAGAATTCCAGAACTAGATTATGCAGATGGAATATATACTGATGATGTTGATGGCGGAAAGCTCGCTTTTGAAAAACTATATTACGAAGGAAAAAGAAAATTAGCTTATTTAGAAGAAACTAGAAGTGAAGCTAGTTTACGTAGACTTGAGGGCTTTGAATCTGCTTCTTATAGTGACGATTATTCAATAGACGTGTATGATTGCAATTCTCTTGACTTAGTTATTAATAAGATAATAAATAATCAAATTGATGGTGTTTTTGCTTATAATGATATGATTGCTGAAATGCTTTTTAATTTTGTAGAAGAAAAATGTCCAAATAAACTTAATGATTTATACGTTATTGGTTATGATGGCGATTTACCAAACTTATCTAAAATTTATACTAATTTTTCTTCAATTACGTTTGATTATGATTTAATAGGTGATGATGTGATGAATATTATAAGAAACAAAGTAATAAAGAAGAAACCATTTAAACGCTATTTATATAAAATTGATGTAAATTTAAAATAAAATGAAAAAAAGACGTCGCTAATGATTTGTGTATATGAAGACATAAGTCTTTAATAAATGACGTCTTTTATTTGTTCTTTGAAATAGTTTAATTATGTAATTTAAATATATCTAGTAAGCCATCTTTAAATCTATTTGATTCATTATCCTCAACTAGAGGAAGCAAATAATCGAGAAAACTATCATTAATGTAATTTCCAGACTGATTGATATACTCTTTAGGAAGTAATTTTTCTTTATTTGCAACCATATCTATATCGACTAATGAAAAAACTGGTTTATATTTTTTAGATAAAGAATCTCTATTTATTGTTATGATTTTTTTAGTTTGCCCATTTAAGGCTTCTTTAACAGCTATTGTTCCGACTTCAATTGCTTCGTTTAAGTCTATTGTTGATGGAAGCATTGCGTTTGCTCTTTGTAAAAGTGAAAGTTCAAATGAACGTGTTTTAAAACCGAATTTGGTAGTGATTAAGTGTGATAATTGAACAGCAACGCCACCTAATTGTTCATGACCGAATTTATCTTTTTGCTTGCTTGCTTCAAAAACAAGGTTGCCATTTTCGTCTTTTATGCCTTCACTTAAACAAACCAAACAATGGTGTTTATTATTATAAATTTGCTTTACACTATTTAGGAAGTCGTTAAGATTAAAAGGTGCCTCTGGTACATAAATTAAATCAGGAGCTGTCCCATTTAACTTACACATTAATGAGGAAGCAGTGAGCCAACCAGCGTTTCTACCCATAATTTCAACAATATTTACTCTCCCGTTTTGATAACTATGGTCATCAATGTAAATTTCACTAACAGCGTTTGCGATAAATTTTGCTGCGCTTGGATATCCGATAGCGTGATTTAAAAGAGCTAAATCATTATCAATTGTTTTCGGTATTCCTATAGCGAAAAGCTCGTAATCTATAAGTTTAGCGTATTCACAAATTTTATTAATTGTGTCCATAGAGTCGTTTCCACCGTTATAAAAGAAATAACGTATGTTATATTTTTTAAAAATGGAAATAATTTTTTCAAATGTTTTATCGCCATCACTAATATTCGGCAATTTATATCTATTACTTCCGAATGCGGCACCTGGAGTATTTTTAAGTTTTTCTAGTTCAACATCGGAATAATTTGAGATATCTATTATATCTTCATCTAGAAGCCCTTCAATTCCATAATGCATTGCATATATTTTTTCAATTATATCACTATGTTTTTTTGCTTCTTTGATGACGCCGTAAGCACTTGAATTGATTACACTTGTTGGCCCGCCACCTTGGCCATAGAGTGCGTTTCCTTTTAAAATAAATTTCATGTTTGTATTGTAACTCATTATAAAATTGTATTAAAGGAATAATGAACACTTAAATTTAAAAATACCTTAATTATTAGCCTACAATCGATAGTTTAACGCCTAAATGTCTTCAAAAGTGAAAAAAATCGAATACTTTGACTATTTTTCTAGCAATTTAAAATAAAAAAATAAATATACTAAAAAACTACTAAAAATCACTTTTGTGTTATTCTGTTAAATATTTTTCTTGCAACATAAATCAAATTCTAGAAAACTAAGGATGAGGTTGAAATTATGGTAAAAAGAATAATTAAACGTGACGGACGAATCGAAGAATTTAAAGAAGAAAAAATTGTTAAAGCAATCAGCAAAACATTTAAATCTTTGAATGAAATATTAACAGATGAAGATGCTTTAAAAATTATTAGAATAGTTGAAGACAACATTACAGATAAAGAAGAAGTTGCTGTTGAAGAAATTCAAGATGAAGTTGAGAAAGCTTTAATGACTCTTAATTTTTTTGATGTTGCTAAATCGTATATTATCTATAGAAATTCAAGATCAGAAGCTCGTGAATATAGAAATTTCTTAATTAAAGAGATAAAAATAGTTGATTTAAAAAATACGCTAAAAAATATTGAAAAAGATTTTACTTCAAAAGAGTATTCGTTATCAAATCTCATTAATAAATATAAAAGCTTTGTAACTGAAGAAAGTACTGATAAAGAAAAAGTAATATTACTTATTAAAGCGGCAGTTGAATTGACAAGTGCAGATGCTCCTAAATGGGAATTTATAGCTAGTAGGCTTCGTTTAACGCTTTTATATTCTCAAATAAAAGCTAAAAATAAACAATTAGGAATCACCAATTTTTATTCTAAGGTTAAATATTGTGTCGATCATGATTTGTATGGAGATTTTTTACTTGAAAAGTATACTGAGCAAGAAATAGACTTTTGTGAAAAAATTATAAATAAAAATAGAGACAAACTCATCTCATATTCAGCGCTTGATTTATTGATGAAAAGATATCTTGTGAAGAATTATGATAATTCGATTATTGAAACTCCACAAGAAATGTTTATGGCTATTGCAATGCATATCGCTATGAATGAACATGATAAACTTATTTTTGTCAAAAAAGTTTATGATATAATTTCTAAATTTGAATTTACTTTTGCTACCCCTACCATGGCTAACGCAAGAAGGCCATTTCATCAACTTTCTAGTTGTTTTATAGATGCTGTTGATGATTCTCTTGACGGGATTTTTAAATCGATTACAAATTTTTCAACAGTTAGCAAATTCGGTGGTGGCATGGGCCTCTACTTTGGCAAGGTTAGAGCTAATGGCTCTTCAATTAGAGGATACAATGGAGCAGCTGGTGGCATCATAAGATGGGTAAAAATTGTCAATGATGTTGCTGTTGCGGTTGACCAATTAGGTGTCAGAGCTGGCGCAGTAGCTTGTTATTTAGATGTTTGGCACAAAGATTTAATTGAATTTTTACAAATAAGAACTAATAACGGTGACGACAGAATGAAAGCTTATGATATTTTTCCAGCCATTTGTTATCCTGATTATTTTTGGAAAATGGCTAGAGATAATATAAATTCTATTTGGACGCTATTAGATCCACATGAAGTCTTTTTAGTAAAAGGCTATCACCTAGAAGATTACTACGGTCAAGAATGGGAAAATAAATATCTTGATTGCGTCCATGATTCTAAGATTTCTAAAAGAGAGATCCCTATAAAAGAAATAATTAGATTAATAATAAAAAGTGCTGTGGAAACCGGGACTCCATTTTGTTTTAACCGTGATCTCGCCAATGAAGCGAATCCAAACAAACATAAAGGTATTATTTATTGTTCTAATTTGTGCACAGAAATCATGCAAAATACATCTTCAATCACCGATTATGAAAAAGTAACACTTAAAACAAGAGATGGTGATGATGTCGTTGTTGAAAAAACAAAGGCGGGAGATTTTGTTACTTGCAATTTAGGAAGTCTTTGCCTTGGAAATATAGATTGCGAGAATGATACTAAATTAGAAGAAGCGATTAATGTAGCAGTTAGAGCTTTAGATAATATCATTGATTTAAACATGTATCCTTTAGAATATGCAAAACTAACGAGCAATCATTATCGTTCTATTGGCTTAGGTGTAAGCGGATACCATCATTTGCTAGCAAAAAAACATATACACTGGAATAGTGAAGAACATTTGTTGTTTGCTGATAAATTATTTGAAAAAATTAATTTTTATACTATTAAAGCAAGCAATGAATTAGCAAAAGAAAAAGGCTCTTATGACTATTTTTGTGGTAGCGATTGGGAAACTGGAGCTTATTTTAAAAAGAGAGGATATTTCAGTAAAGAACGGCTAAATTTACAAGAATCAGTGTCTAAGAACGGCTTACGCAATGCTTATTTATTAGCTATAGCTCCTACAGCTTCAACATCTATCATTTCATCAACAACTGCCGGCGTTGATCCTGTTATGAAAAAGTTTTTTTACGAAGAAAAACGCGGACAAATGATTCCAAGAGTTGCTCCTGAATTAAGTAGTGAAACTATAAATTATTACGAAAGTGCTTATGATGTTAACCAAATTTACACTATCAAAGCAGCTGGCGTTCGCCAAAAGCATATCGATCAATCTTCAAGTATAAATTTGTATATAACCAATGATTTTACAATGAGACAAGTATTAGAACTATATATAAAAGCATGGGAAAATGGCTTAAAAACTATTTATTATGTTAGAAGTAAGTCTTTAGAAGTAGAAGAATGTGAAGGATGCGCTAGTTAAGAGGAAATAATTATGAACGAATTAAAACGTAAAGCTCTATTTAATCCAAATGGAGATATAGAAATAAGTAAACGCCGAATGATTAACGGCAATACTACAAATTTAAATGACTTCAACAACATGAAATATTCTTGGGTATCTAATTGGTATCGCCAAGCTATGAATAACTTTTGGGTTCCTGAAGAAATTAACATGAATCAAGATGTTAAAGATTATAGAAAATCATTAACCCCTGCAGAAAAACGTAGTTATGATAAAATTCTTTCTTTTTTAGTATTTTTAGATAGTTTACAAACTGCTAATTTACCTAATATTGGAGAATATATAACTGCTAACGAAGTAAATCTTTGTTTGAATATACAATGTTTTCAAGAGTCGGTACATTCACAGGCTTATTCTTATATGCTTGATACAATTTGTTCTCCTATTGAGCGAAATGATATTTTATATCAATGGAAAAATGATAAAAGACTATTAAAAAGAAATGAATTTATCGGTAATACTTACAACGCTTTTTTAGAACATAAGGATCCACTTTCTTTTTTGAAAGTTTTAGTTGCTAATTATATTCTCGAAGGGATTTATTTTTATAGTGGTTTTATGTTCTTTTATAATTTAGCTAGAAATAATAAAATGAATGGTTCAGTGCAAAATATTCGATATATTAATCGTGATGAGAATACTCATTTATGGCTTTTTAGAAATATTATAATGGAACTTAGAAAAGAAGAACCACAATTATTTTCTAGTGAAGTTGAAAAAGAATTAAGAAACATGATTCTTGAAGGATGTAATCAAGAAATTGAATGGGGTATGTATGTTATTGGTAATGAAATCCCAGGGTTAAATGAGCACATGGTCAAAGATTATATTATGTATCTTGGAAATTTACGTGCAAATAATATTGGGTTAGATTCTATTTTTCCTGAACATAAAAAAGAACCCGAGAGCATGTCCTGGGTTTCTAAATATAGTGATGCAAATTTAATTAAAACAGATTTCTTTGAAGCGCGTTCAACTGCGTATGCTAAATCAAGCGCTCTAAAAGATGATTTATGATCTTAATTTATATTACCTTTCATAACGTCTTTTAAGACAGCGGCTAGAACTTGGATTGATTTATTATCATATCCATCGTTGTTAACGATTAAATCGGCGTAATATTCGCTTGGTCCGATTATTTCTTCATACATTGGTTGAACTGAAGCAAAATATTGGTCTGAAATGGATTCATATGATCTGCCTCTTTCTTTAACGTCACGTTCAAGTCTACGAAGGAGCCTTCTTTCTCTACTAGCGTTAATGAAAACTTTAAGGTCACCTAATGAACGAACATCTTTATTAACTAATGCCATAATTCCTTCAACGATTATTAAGTCTTTTGGCTCTACATGTTCTGTTTTTTTACTTCTATTGTGCTGCTTGTAATCGTAAATTGGTTTATCAATCGCTTCACCATTTTTTAATGCGATTAATTGCTGCTTCATAAGCTTCCAGTCAAATGCTTTTGGATGGTCGAAATTTTGCTTTTTTCTTTCTTCAATTGACATTGATGATAAATCTTTATAATAATCATCGATAGAAAAGTGAGTGACATTATCCTCACCTAAAAGTTTTATAACTTGATCGATAACGTATGTTTTACCGCTTGCGGTACCACCGCCTACTAAAATTATTTTTTTACTCATAGCATATAGCCCTTTTTAATTATCAATATTTTTAAAGATAAATTCAATAAAAAATATAAAATTGGTTGTTATTTAATTGCTAAATTCAGAAGCTAAACGTAATAAAATCACGAAATATATTATAAATATATAAATGTTTAATTAGTATAAAAACTATTATGGTGGTATAATTCGATTGAGTTTAGACGAGAGTATTATTTTTATGTATCAATGGAGGAATTAAGACGTGAGATATAAAATCATTGTTGATAGTAGTTCAAATTTAAAAAATGATTATATTCAAGACAAAGATGTTGGATTCGAAGTAGTACCTTTAACAATTAGAATTAATGATAAAGAGTACGTAGATAATGATGATATGGATGTTGAAGGAATGCTTGCAACTTTAGAAAATCCAAATGTTTTAGGGAAAACAAGTTGTCCATCACCACATGATTTTTTACAAGCATTTGAAGGCTATGACAAAGTAATTATTGTTACTATTTCAAGCAAATTAAGCGGATGTTATAACAGCGCAATTGTTGCTAAAGATATGGCTGAAAAAGGTACTGAAGTTGTAGTTATCGACTCAAAGCTTGTTTGCGGAGCGATGAGATTTATTGTTGATGCTGCTTATAAATTGATTAAAGATGGTAAAGATTTTGAAACTATTGAAACCGAATTAATAAAAGTTAGAGATAGCAATAATCTTTTATTTGTACTTGATAAATTTGATAATTTAGTCAAAAACGGAAGAATTTCAAAAATAGTTGCTTTTGTAGCATCAATGATTGCAATTAAACCACTTTGTTATGGCGAAGATGGTGAAATTAAAGTAAGAGAAAAAATTAGAACTTTTCATGGTGTTTTAAAGAGATTGGTAGTAAATATTGGTAAAATGTGTCCAAACACAAAAGGAAGAAAATGTGTTATTTCATACACATTAAATGAACAAGATGCGTTATTCTTAAAGAGCGAAATTGAAAATGCATATGAATTTGATGAAGTAATTGTCGAACCAAATAGAGGATTATCTTCATTTTATTCATTAAAAGGTGGAATTATTGTAAGTTTTTAGAAAGAAATATTTAATATAAAAAAATACCAGTTATTTGGTATTTTTTTATATTATTAAACTCTACTAAAAGATGTTCAGTTTTGATATAATTAACGCATGGCTAAAATTCAAACTAGAATGGAAAAATATAGTGATTATCGTCATCAAATATTAACTGAAGATAGTGCTAAAAGTGAAATAGAAAAAAAGCATGATGCTTTAAAAAACGAAAAAAAAGCTCTTTTAGATAAAGAAAAAGAAGAAAGACGTTTAGCCAAAAAAAATGAAAAGCAAAAAGTTAATAAAACTATTTACCATGAATATGTAGCAAAGAAAAGAATTAAATATTTCTTTTATGCAATATTCGTATTAGCAGTTATTGCTTGTTTAGTTTATCTGCTAGCTTTTTTAATTAATAATTATTTTTAGGTTGGTGAAAAAATATGAAAAAAAATTATTCAATAGCTATAGATGGTCCAAGTGCTAGTGGAAAATCTACGGTTGCAAAAATTATAGCAAATAAATTAAATTTTATTTATGTTGATACTGGAGCAATGTATAGAGCTTTTACATATGCTGTTATAAAGGAAGGCCTAGATCCAACTAATGAACAAAGTAGTGATTCTTTAATTGGGAAAATTGATATTTCTTTTGATAAAAATAATCATATTACATTAAATGGAACTGATATTGCTAACGAAGTAAGATCTAATGAAGTGGCTAATAATGTTAGTTATATTGCAAGTTATAAAAATATACGTTTATTTTTAGTCGAACTTCAAAGAAAAATCGCAAAAAATAAAAACGTAGTTATGGATGGTAGAGATATTGGAACATATGTTCTTACAAATGCTGATTTAAAAATTTATCAAATCGCAAGCACTGAAGAACGTGCTAAAAGAAGATATAAAGAAAACTTAGAAAGAGGACTCAAAACTTCTTTTGAAGATTGCTTAGCAAATGTTAATAAAAGAGATTATATAGATTCTCATCGTGCTTTTTGTCCGCTGCAGCCTGCAAACGATAGTGTGGAAATTAATACAACAAATCTATCGATTGATGAAGTAGTAGATAAAATTATTTCGCTAGCTAAAGAAAGGGGGATTTGCTAATGTCATTAGGATTAGTTGCAATTGTCGGATCTCCAAGTGTTGGAAAATCTACAATTTTTAATAGAATTATTGGAGAAAAAAAATCTATTATTGAAGAGACACGTGGCGTTACAAGAGACAGAATTTATGCTCACACATCATGGCTTACTAAAAATTTTGATATAGTTGATACTGGTGGTATTGAATTAGAAAATTCTACATTTCAAGCGCAAATTAGAATGCAAGTTGAAATTGCTATTGAAGAAGCTGATGTCATATTATTTGTTGTAGATGGTAAAATAGGTTTGAACGAAGATGATTATCTTGTTGCTAGGATGCTTTATAAATCTAAAAAACCAGTAGTCCTAGCTGTTAATAAAATTGATGATTCTCATTTGATTAATAATAAATATGAATTTTATTCCTTAGGATTAGGTGATCCTATTGCGGTTAGTGGCGCTCACGGTGTAGGAATAGGTGATATCCTTGATAAAATTGTAGAAATTCTTAGTAAAAATGAAGAAAAAGAATCTCAGTTAACAGGATTAAGATTTTCAATTATAGGAAGACCTAATGTCGGAAAATCTAGTTTATGTAATGCTATATTAAATGAGAATAGAGTAATTGTTTCTAATATCGAAGGTACAACTCGCGACGCAATTGACACAAAGTTTATTAGAAATGATAAAGAATATGTAGTTATTGATACTGCTGGATTAAAAAAGCGTGGTAAAATTTATGAAGCAATTGATAAATATGCTGCTTTAAGGGCTCTTAGAGCTATTGATCAGAGTGATGTTTGCTTATTGGTCATAGACGGAAATGCTGGCATTAAAGAGCAAGATAAACACGTTGTTGGATATGCTGTAGAAGCTAAAAAGGCTATTATTATTATCGTAAATAAGCGGGATCTTGTAAAAAAAGATAATAATACAATGAATGAATTTACAAAACAAATAAGAAAAGAATTCAAATTTCTTGATTATGCTCCTATTATTTACACTTCAGCAATAAATAAGTTGCGTATTGAAAATATTTTCGAAACGTTAGAAAAAGTTTATGAAAGTTATACTTTCCAAATTTCTACTAGTGTTTTAAATGATATTATTCAAGAAGCTCAAATGATGAACGAAACACCTGATTTTAATGGTGGAAGATGTAGAATTTATTATGCCCAACAAGTTTCAAGCAAGCCTTTAACTATCGCGCTTTTTGTAAATGATCCTCAATTCATGCATTTTTCGTATATGAGATATATAGAGAATAGAATTAGAGATTCGTTTGAACTAATAGGTTCTCCAATAAATTTGGTATTAAGAAAAAGAAAATAAAACAAACACATCAGGTACATAATATATCTGATGTTTTTGTTAGTGCGAAAAATATGAGGTGTAGATATAGTATATGAAAATTTTTATTTATGGTGCTGGTGCATTCGCTTTAGCTTTAGGCTCTGTTCTTAATTCGAACGGGCATGATATTTTATTTTATTGCAGAGATAAAATGAGGGCAGAACTACTTAATAAAACTCATATTGAAAATAAATATTTTGAAAATTTGAAGCTTTCAGATAAGTTACTTTTTACTTCGAACATAGATGAAATTAAGACATATAATATTATTTTAATTGCTGTGCCTTCTCATAGCATTAAAGATGTTGTAAACGTTATCAATAACAAAGTTGTAGGAGATAAAATCTTACTTATAAACGCAACAAAAGGGCTAGAACCATCAACTAATAGTAGAATTTTAGAATATTTAAGAAACAATTTAAAACGTAAGGAAAATTATTATTTAGCTGATATTCTTGGACCTGGTTTTGCTAAGAATGTAATAAACCAAGATTTAACATGCGTTAATGCTGTATCTTTTAATTTAAATGTTGCGCAATTTGTTCAAAAACTGTTTTCTAACGCGTATTTTAGAGTATACGTACTCGATGATGAAGTTGGTGCAGAGTATTCTAGCGGTATAAAAAATGCTATTGCAATTGCTAGCGGAATATTGTGTGGGTTAGGGTATAAAGAAAATTCTCGAAGTGCTTTAATTACTCGAGGACTTGCAGAACTTGTTAGATTTGGAACATATTTTGGTGCTAAAAAAGATACTTTTTTTGGACTTACAGGTGTAGGAGATTTAATCTTAACATGCTCGAGTTATGAATCAAGAAATTTTCTTTTCGGAGAACAAATCGGTATTTTAAACGACGCTAAAACAGTTATCGAACGCAACACAAAAACAGTTGAAGGGTTGGGAGTTGTTAAAGTTGTTTACCAAATTGCAAATGAAAAAAATATTGACATGCCAATTATTAACGCACTATATAAAATTTTATTCGAGCATCAAAAACCAAGTGATATTTTGGCAAAAATAATGACAAGACCATTAAGAGTTGAATCTTTTTAACTAAAATTAATTAAAACTAAAATCTCAAAAAAAGTATGATGTAATCGGCATTTTTTTATTTTTTAATATTGATTATTGCTAGTCTCTATGTTTTAATAATCAATGAAAGGGGATACATCATGAATAAAGCAGAATTAGTAGTCGCAGTCTCTGAAATTTGCGAACTAAGTAAAAAAGATGTTGAAAGAGTTGTTGATGTTTTATTCGACCAAATGGAAAACACATTACGTGCAGGTGAACCTGTTAAAATCTCTGGATTTGGAGTTTTCCAAGTAAAAAGTAGAAAAGAAAGAATTGGTACAAGTCCTGTTGGAGAACACGGTCGAATTACAATTCCAGCAACTAAAACTGTTGGATTTAAACCAAGTAAGAATTTAAAAGATTCTGTTAAATAAAATAACATCTATAAAGAGACTATTTTGATAGTCTCTTTTATTAAATATATATGAATAAAGTATTTGATTATTTAAAAGAAATTTTTAATGAAAACGGTTACAGGCTTTACATGATAGGCAGTGCAAGCCGTGATTTTTTATTGCATAGAGAAATTAAAGATTATGATTTTGTAACTGATGCGACCCCTGATGAATCTTTGAAATTTATTAATGCAGACACTCATTTCAAAAAATACGGTGTTTTAAAACTTAAAGTAATGGGAGTTACTATCGATTTAGCTACTTTAAGAGAAGAAAGTGATTATTTAGATTATAGGCATCCTAGTTATATCAAGTTTGTAAATGACATAAATACAGATTACAAGAGACGTGATTTTACTATTAACGCTATTTATATAAATGAAAATTATGAAATAGAAGAAATTTCAAAAAAAGGATATCAAGACTTATTAAATAGAAGGCTGGTTTTTATTGGAGATACGTTAAAACGTATAAAAGAAGACCCTTTAAGAATTTTAAGAGCTTATCGATTTAAAAAAGAATATAATTTAGTTGCTGACGATGAAACAATGAGAACGCTAAAAGAAAATTATTCATTAATTGAGTCTCTTAATAAGAAAAAAGTAGAAGAGGAATATGAAAAGTTTAAGTCTATTAAGGAGAATGATGATGTTAAACAATAACGCAATAAATTTCACACATTTATTATTGGAATATTATAAAGAACTTGGGTTGAATGAAAAAGAATTAGCTGTTTTATTAATGATAGAACATGTTAATAACAATGATTCAATATTAGTTACTACGTCAACTTTGTCTTTAAAAATGAGCTTACCAGCTGATGAAATTGATGATATTATGAATAATCTTTATATCAGAGGATATATCGATATACATACAGGATGTAATGGAGGATCATCAACTTCTTTAGAACCTATTAAGGATAAAGTTTATTCATTGTTTAGCAAAGACGTTATTAGAGATACGAATATGATGAACGATAAAGAAATGGAAGATACAAGAACAGAAGTTCTTAGGCTTTTAGAAAAAACATTTGATCGTTCTTTAACACCGCTTGAAATAGACAGAGTTGATGATTGGGTTTCTAGTGGTACACCAAAAAATATAATAATTAATAGCATTAAAGATGCTAAATTAAGACATATCACGAGTGTAAATCAAATCGATAAAATAATTTTGTTTAAACTTAGAGAACAAGATAATTATGGAAATGACATTGCAAAATAAGGTCAAAATAATAGAAAATTATTTTAATGAAATATTACCAAGCGCATGCTGTGAGCTAAATTATACTACAGATTATGGATTTTTGATTGCGGTTATGCTTAGTGCTCAATGCACAGATAAAAAAGTTAACGGAGTTACGAGCGTTTTATTTAAAAAGTTTGATACTTTGGAAAAATTGGAACAAGCTTCGATAATTGAACTTGAAAATATTTTAAAACCTCTTGGACTATATAAAGCGAAAGCAAAACACGTAAAAGAAATTGCTCATGATTTAATATATAATTTTAATAAAAAAGTTCCTACAAGCAAAAAAGATTTAATGACTTTAAGTGGTGTCGGAAATAAAACTAGTAATGTAGTAAGAATTGAATTATTTAAAATTCCTGAATTTCCTGTTGATACACACGTTTTTCGTGTATCAAAAAGACTTAATTTGATAGAAAGCAATGCGAACGTTTTAGAGTGTGAAAATACATTAAAATCTATATTTCCTAAAGAACATTGGATATTATTGCATCATCAATTTATACATTTTGGAAGATATTATTGTAAAGCTATT
>CAUWDL010000027.1:0-12713 GCA_963557285.1 uncultured Bacilli bacterium
TATTTTACATAGTTTCGTTTGTTATGAAAATTTTGTCTTGACAATAGTTATATATATATATATTTGAAGTAGATTTAGTCATATCGTGACTATCGAGAAACTATGAGAAAAATTTTTAAGCAGAGTAAATGGCATTATAGAAATAACTTAACAAGAAAAAATAAAACCAAAAAAGTGAATAAACACCCATCATTAGTTGTTGGCGAAAAAGATAATGCTTTTATTAATATTGGATTAACTCATAGTGAAAAAAGAGGACATCATAAAAATATTGAAATTCATGATCCAATAAATTTTAGGAATAAAAGTTATTTACGTGATGATGTAAAGGAAACTGATAAAAAATACATGAAAGAAATTTTAATTACTTATCGAATTTCTAAAAAAGATATCAGTAAGATTATGAAAATTATTTCTAAATATGAAAAAAAGCCCCCATCAGGCGGTAGTCATTAGCTACCACAGGTGAGCTTGCTTATATTTAATCAATATTTATATTGAATGTCAAACTTTTGGAAAGAGGTGATTTTATAGATAAGGGTTATAAGATTTCTCAAAAATATCATTTAAGACTTAAAAAACGTGCTTTAAAAAATGGTGATTATAAATTAGCTAAGTATCACGAAGAAATTTATGAAGATCAATTAAAACACGGAAAAATCGTTGAAAAACCAATTAGAGAAGGTTATTACAAAATAATTGTTAAATAAGGAGGAAAATAACAAAACTGTATAAACATAAAATCTATTGATGATTTAGTTAAAAACAATCAAAAAATAGTTTGTCAAATTGTTATGTCTGAAAAACTCAAACTTAAATACAAGTTTGATAAGAATGATTCTGATGATAATCTTTGTGAATACTACATTAATGGTGCCTTAAAGCATTATAAATCTTATAAGAAAGGATTTATTAAAAAATATCCTAATTATAAAAAAGCTCATGATGAATTAGGTAAACAAAGAAATTTCTATAATTCATTCGTTCAATCTTGTCTTCATGATTTATTCATGAAAAAAGCAATTAAGAAAAAAGATAAAGTTGCTTATTCGTACCACTATCTATGTAAAGAAATTTTGGATGAAACTAAAGTTCCTTTAACAGATAAGGAAAAGAAAGCTATTTATAAAACAGCTTTGAAATACAAATAGAAATTTGGGTTAGCTTCACCGATAAGAAAGTAAGGAAATTATGAAATTTAAAATTTGTTTAAACAGTCGTGAAATGAAACTTGTACATGATTGTATCTCGTTTGCATTTAACGAAGGAACGTTATTAAGCGATTATTCATCAAGTGAATTTGCTAATTTAATGTTAACAATATCTGATTTAGATCCAATAGATTTTAATGAAGCTATTAACTTTGTTAAAAATCTAATCGGTGAAAATGTTACTGAATTATTAACAAAAGAAGCAATTATTAAAATTTATGATATGTCGAGGTTATAGCATGAAGCTTGATTTTAATCCATTAGAAAACAGTTTATTTGCCCAACCTAAAGAAGAAGCATTTATAACAATCGTTGAATGTTTCGACAAAATTAAAAGGGAAATTGGGTTTAATAAAATGGCTTATGATAGCCATCTAAAATCATTAGTTGAAACTTGTATATTAGGAGCATTACTCCTTCCATATGAACTTTCAGCTGATTACGTTAAAAATGGCGATGAACACATTATTGAATTGACTGCTTTATTAAATGATGTGCTTATAACTCGCCATAAGTTTCACTAACTCTCTACTCTACCCCTTAGTAGAGAGTTAAATTTGGAGGGATATGTCTGAAAAAAAACGCAAGAAAACCAATTATGAATTATCTAATAGAATTAAATTAAACAAACAACGAATGTTAAAGATTAATGATTCTATTAAGCAAGCTTCTATTAAAAAGACAGTTTTAACACATCAAATTGATGCCGATACCGATGAACTTTGTTCCAGATTTATTAAATTAAGGAGCAAGAAAAAATGAAGAAAAAATTTCATTTCATTGGAAACTGGAAAAATGGTGATCCATTAGTTATTTGTTCTTATGGTTCATCAAAAAAACAAGCTTGGTTTAATCTTCTTAGAGCAAGGAAAAATAGAAAATATCAATATCGTAAAGGTGATGGGTTTTCTATGAAATACATTACCGAAGAAGAATTATCTAAGCAAAATAACAAATTTCTAAAATATGGTCACACTACTTATATTGTAGATGGTGATGATGTAGAAATTAATTAAATTGAGTTAGCTTCACTGAAAGTAAGCATGGAGGAAATATTATGGAATACAAAAAATTAAATGAATTAACAAATGAAGATTTAAAGGATTTAGAGTTATCTAAATGTGAACTTAGACACAACATTTCTAAAGATTATGGACATTCATATTCTTGTGAAAACTTACTCGGCGACTATCATATTAAGTTTCAAAAGAATTTTAATGAATTAGCTTATTATACAATTCTTGGTGTTCAAAAAATTAAAGAAGCTGGTAAAGTTGCTACTGTTAATTGTTACCGTAGATGGACTAAAGGAACCAGTAAAACTGGATCTACTTATCATCAAGTTCAATTAATATTTGGTAAAGATACTTTCTTAACCAGAATGATTAGCGATAGAGAAATTGCTTTATTTAATATTTGGGTTCAACAAAAGAAAATCAATCCTATTAATTGGGTTGAAGTACCTGAATCACTTGGTGTAGAAGATTCATTTAGTTTAGATATAGAAGAATAAGGAATTTCTTCTATGTCTAAAGAGTCGTATATAAAAGGATTAAAGTTCTGTAAAGAAAATTACTCAAGTCTTAGGAAAACTGAGTTAATAATCATTCGTGATAAATACATTCGTAAATTTAAAAATATAGAACTATTTAAAAATCCTTGTTCGAGATATATGGATAATCGACTTGATTACTATTGTGGTTGTGTCGATTATCTCAATACATTATTAAGAAATTTTATTTAAGGAGATATTTTGAAAAGAAAAGGTTTAAAAATTTTATGTGGCGTTTTAGCTACTTTGAGTGTTTTAGGAGCAACATCTACTATTGTTGGTGCTCTTAGTGATGGTTTTAAAAACTGGGATACCTCCACTTGGTTCCAAGATGAATTTAAAGATGTAAAAATTGAAAGTAAGACTGTTGCTCATGATGGAACTAAAAAAGAACTTGATATTGTTGTTCCAGAAGGTGCAACTTATGTAACTACAATCAAAAAAGGCGAAGAAACGGTAACTGAGTGTATCGAAATCGGTGTATATGATTATGAAGTAGTTGTTACAATTGGAGAAAAAACAAAGTCTTACAAGGCTCAACTTAATATTGTTGAAAATTCAGAAGTTTCAATTAATGCTATTAATAACATTAAGAAAGTTAAAGTTGATGAAACTACATATAAGTTAACTGCTACAATTACTCCAGATCATGCAACTAAAAAAGATTTGAATTGGTCTATAGCTTTTAAAAATCCTTCTTCTAGTTGGGCTAATGGAAAGAATTTAAACGAGTATGTTACTATGACAAGTGATCAAAATACAGCAACAATTAAGATGTTAAAAAGATTTAGTGAACAAATTATAGTTACTGCTGCAGCTACAGATTACATTGGTGTTTCAGCTTCTTGCACTGTTGATTGTAAAAAAATTTTATTGTCTAGTGATATTAAAGCTAAAACAGATTCTATAGAGATTACTCCTTTTATTAAAGGAGGTTCTCCTGAATATGGTGATGGTATTATTATCGATATTGGTGAAATTATAGAAGAAAATCTTTCGACAATAGAAAGTGGTCTTGGTATTGAATTTAGTTCTTATTTTAATGAAACAATTGTATTAAGTGAAGGTACTATTGAATATGATAAAGCTACTAAATTTAGTTATACTTTAGAAACAAATAGCGATTGTAATATGAGTGAAGATTTTATTAATTTGTGTAATGATTTTTTTACTTTTAACTCAGGAGAAAGTCATTTCTCATGGACTGGAGTTAAAATTGAAGATGAGCCTGGTAGATTAGATGTTGTCGATAATTTTTTAACTGAAATAAGTGAAAGCTCTCATACTGCTGTTTATCAATATAAGATTCATACAACTTTAGAAAATGGTGTAAGCAAAGATTTTGCGATTTACTTTACTAACACAAATCATCTTGTTAGAGAAATCAATTTAAGCGAAAGCAATATTGTTTTTTAATAATTATGAGTAAAAGAGGAATTTATTATTTAATTAGCTTCCTTCTGATATTTGGTTTAGTAGGTGTCGGAATTGGAATTGCTTATAAATTAACTAATGGATTTCAAAATATAACTTCATTCGTTATAGTTAATTCTAATGGTAAGTTAGTAATTAATGGATCAAATGAATATCTTGAATTTAATGATTTAAATAAATTTACAATTAATGGTTTAGGAAATAAGCCATTTGATTGTAATATTTACGGAAATTCAAATTATAAATATCTAGTAAATGATACTGAACAAAATTTCTCAGCTGTAAAACAGTCTTTAAATAGTTATTTCAATGTTGAAATAAATGGAAATGAATTTTCTATCACACCTAGATATTTAGCTGAAGATATCGTTAAAAGTTTATATAAAGAAACTAGCGTAACAATAGATGAAAATTTAAAGAAAAATGAAGCCTATTTTACAGCTAAGATAACTATTGATAGCGAAACTTACAGTTTTAATATCATTTATAACCTTGTTTCAGATATTACCTTTGATTCTTCTGGAGTTATATTTGAATGAAATCTTTAGGAATATTATTAACTTGCTTTAGCTTAATCAATGTTCCTATTAAATTTGACACTTCTTTAGATCCTATATATAATGAATTAATGCAAGATAATTCTTTTGCTTCTCATGAATTCTTATTTAATAAAGATGTTGCTTTACATCGAGAATATTCTGCTTTACTTCTTTATGAACACCCAGAAAATGATTTAATATTTTATGTTTTCAATGTGACTGGATTTGATATTTTAAATCCAGATGATTGCAGAATTTCATTAGCTTATAATTCTGATAATTATAAACATCATTCCTTGAGTTATTTAGGAAATACACAAGATAAAAAATTTTATAAGTTTAAAATCAATGATTTTGTTATCAATCCTTTAGACGATAAAAGAGAATATAAAATAGCTGAATTTGAAGTTAAACAAGAAAGAATTTATGAAAACGGCAAAGCCATTGCTGTAAGAGAAACAAAGAATTATCTATCATCATCTATTAGTCAAAGTTACACTTATACAAAGGATGGCTATACTTGTAATAATTTAACAACAATAACGCTTGATGTTAATGTTGGTTATAAAAGAACTTTCGGAACAACATCTAGTGAATTGAGTTGGCTTTATTGGACTGATATTAATTATTTATATTTCAATACACCAAAAAATTTAGGCGATCTTGTTGGTATAAAATTAGATTTTTATAAAACCACAACAATTAAAAAATATGATACTAGAATCGAACCTTATTATGGTGTTTCTGGATTAGCTGATAGCATGACTTTAAACGATGGACATACAGTTAAAAACGGTCAATTGTTTAAACGTTGCTACTTAGAAAGTACAGAGTATAAAGACAATAACAATGATAAATATTATTGCATTGAATACACTGACAAAGATAAACAGTCAATTATTGGTAGTTCTGGTTTTGATAGCTTTATTTCCAATCTATTAAATTTTAGTTGGGTATGGGGACATGAAGATATTAAGGACTTAAAAATTATTGAAAAAATAGATTATGACAAATTAATATCTAACTCTATCGACTATTATTTAAATGATAAAGATCGTGAATATTTAATTAACAATCCTTTAGATAATTTAGCCGAAGAAACTTGGTTAATTAGATTTGACTTTTCTAAGTACGGGCTAAAGGGTCGTGATAATGACATTGTTGCTGAAAAAGGTGGATGGGATGGTTCTTATACATTTGCTAATACTGGGACTAATAATATTAGTTACTCAGTAGAAAAAAGTTCATATAGAGATGTTGACGTTATCACATTAACTTACGCTAAAGATGGAAAAGAATATACATTACCAGTAGTTTCTAACACTAATGATTTAGTTCATGGCAACGAAACCCCTAGTCCATTATTACCAAATCGGTTACGCCATCTATTAATAACCATTGGTTTAATGCTATTAGTTGTACTTTTAATACCTATTTTACCTTATGTAATTCAACTACTTGTTTGGATTATCCTACTTCCATTTAAGTTAATTAAGTGGATTATAAATTTATTTAAAAAAGAAAATAAAAAGAAAAAATAATTTCGTTAATTGATTGGAGGAAACTTAATGAAAAAATTTAACTACACTGCTTTAAAACTAGTTATTGCAATACTTATTTTATGTGGTGTAGTTTTTTTAACTTATTATTCAATTAAGCCATTTATTAACTTTAGTTTTGGTTCTTATATTTTACAAGAAGATTTAATTAACACTGTTTATATTAATAAAAGCGATTTATTCGGTTTAGAAATAACTAGTGATACCACTGTAACAGAATTTACTTTTGTAGATAGTGAAGAAGGTTTAAAAGTCGGTAACGAGGAATCGTTTATCTATGAATACAAAAATGGAATGATCACTATCAATAATCATGTTGAATATTATCTTTATGGAGATAATTTTATCTACAAAGATAGTAATAGTTCTTTATTAGAAAAGGTATTTTAATGAGAAAATTTCTTAATAAGTATAAATACTATTTAATAAATTTATTGATTCTTGGAATCGTATTATCCTTACTTATTTTTTACAGATTTAACGCCTTTAATCGCTTCTTGTTTAGTTCAAAATTTGGATTCAATTCAATAATTTATTACTTTAAAGCTATCTTCCAAGTTGGTCATGAATCTTTACCACTTACTACTTATGATTACATTTTAGACATTAATTCTGATCTTGTTGATTCTCCAATCATCGATAAGGTTGAAATCGGTCTTCCAGTTAATCTAGAAAATTTTGGTAAATATTTTACTAAAAGTTGGTGGTGTTTTTGGAACATGACTAACTTTAAAGATAGCTTTAGATTCTTTATCGATTTTTTTCTTTCATTAAATCTAATTGTCTTTTTTCTTTTAAATTCAATTGTGATATTTGTTACTTTAAAAACGTATTATTTCAGTGAAAAAGATATCAATATCATCGGATACACAAAAGGAATGAATCGTTTTAACAAAATTAATTCTAATTTCTTAGTAAAAATTAAAGAATGGTTCCTTAGCTATCATGAATTTAATAGAAGCACTAAATTTTATATCGTTTTGATTCTTATATCTTTCTTCTTCTTTGATATTATAAGTGTCTTAATTGACTCCTTCTGTTACTTCTTATTATTTGCTAGTGATTTTAATTTCTTCTTAATTTATGAGTTTGTTTATTCATCAATTTATTCTCTAGCAAGCGTATTTAAATTTGTTCCTTTCTTTATTCGGTTTATAGTTATTTACCTTATATTCGATAAAGTCAGAACTAAGAAAGCTTTAAGAAAATTGATGTTTTATGATTATAAAAATCGTAATTTCATCGAAGATAAAACTGGCGTTTGTAACATTGTTAAGGGCGCTCCTGGTGTTGGTAAAACACTTCTTCTTACTGATTTAGGTAGAACTACTGAACAATTATTTAGATATAATCTTCTAGATACAATGAATAAATATTCTTCTTACTTTCCTAATTTCGATTTAAGGATGTACGAGGAATATATTAAATATTTAAAAATAAATGGATTAGTCAATAACCATTCTCAACTAGAAGATAAAATTCTTGATAGAAAAAGAAGATTTCTAAGTTTGTTTACAAATCATTTAGTAAGTTACGAGGAACTTAAAAAATATCTATTTGGTTATGACTTTAGATCCAACAAAATGAGATATTATAACGGTCTTTATTACATCGATTTCTTTGAATTCTTAATTACTTATGGTGAAGCTTATTTTTATTACATTAGCAATAAACCTATTATTTATTCTAATTATTCTATTAGATTTGATTATTCAGTTTATGGAAAGGATTATTTTCCATTATGGAATTATGATTACTTCACTATTCATAAAGACAATATAGATTTATTAACTAAATATTCTCATATTATCGATATGGATTCATTGCGTTTAGGTAAAAAATTTAATCCAGATACAACAATTTTAGGATTTGGCGTTCTTTGTTTCACAGAGTTTGATAAGGAACGAGGCAATCAGATTTCTAACAATAAATACAAAAAAGATGATTTTAAACCTAATCCAACTAACGATGAATTAACTAAATATTTAAAGTTAAGTAGACAAGTAGCAACTATTGATTACAAGCCATATTTCAAAATGTTTATCGACCTTCAAAGAACTGGTGATTTATCGTTAGGAAACGTTGAAATCAGTGAATGTGTTATTAAAATTAAGGAAAAACAAAAGAAAAATACTTTAACTTTATTCATCATCGAGCCATTAATTTGTGAATTTTTCATAAATTTAGTTAATAGATTTATTAATCATTATCGAGCCACAAGAAATTATTACAGCTTCTTTTATTGTTTCTTAGTTAACCTTTTAAATCCTTTTAAAACTTATTTAGAAAGAAGATCCAATATTTATGGTTACTCAAAGTTAAAACTTGAAGTTAATGTTGGTGATGATGAATCTGATGTTACTTCTTCTACTTATTATTTAATGAATAAAAAAGCTTACGCTAAAGCTTATTCAACTGATACACATTATGGATTCTTTAAAGAATCATTAAATCAAGAAATTACAAGCATTGATGATAAACCATCATATTCTAGCTTAAGAGCCTCAGCTAATGAAATTAAGGCTCAAAATTCGTTCTTAGGAAATGACTTAGAAAAGTCATTTCATAAAAAATTTATTGATGATGAAACTGGAGAAATTAAGCTATGAAATTTATAAATCTAAATAAAGTTTATTGGGTAGGAAACAAAGAAATCTTTATATAAAAAATGAGTAGCACTTTGCGAACTACTCAATAATGGCACCACTAGAATATAATTCCTGTGCCTAAGTTAAATATATCAATCTTATTTAAATTGTCAAGGAGCTTATTTTATGGAAAAGAATACTGATTTTTCTTTAAATACATCATATGAAATTGACTTAGAAAAAGATGAAATTCTTTTTGGAAATTCTGAGTTAGGGGGGTTGAGTAATACCCCCCTAACCACACCAAAAAATTTGAGTCAAAATGTATGTATAGATTATTTAAAAATGCGATTAGATTCGGTGTTTTCTCCTTCTTCTGCTGAAGCAAAATGGCTCTTAGAAACTCTTAAAATCAATAACGAAATATTTGATACTGATATTAAAGTTAACAATTATAAAAAAACATTTGTTTTTGATAGTAATGTAGTCATTGCTACTGGTGGTGAATTTACTAAAAATGAGTATGGACAAGAAACCACAATGATTGAATTAAAAGGTCAAGCATGTAGAGAGTTTGAAGCTCGTGGTGGCGATTGGGTTAAATTATTTGATTGCTTTTATAAGTTAAACGCAAAATGTAGAAGAATCGATATTGCTCTTGATGATTTTACTGGACTCATTAAAAAAGAACAATTAATTAAAAAAATTAATTGGGGTGAATACGTTAGCAATCGGAAAAATGATCCGGTAATTGAATATAGTGCTAATGGTGGTTTCTCGATAACTTTTGGAAAATATTCAGATAAAACTTTATGTATTTATAACAAGTTATCTGAAAGAAAAGCTAAAGGAATTGATGTTTTAGCTACTGATTGGATGAGATACGAATCACGTTTTAAAGATAAGACTGGAGATTTAGCTTTCAACGAAGTTTATATTGGTTTAGTTGAAGATAAATTAGATGTTGTAGCAAAAAAGTTATTAAAAGGTTTAATCGAATTTAAAAAACATAATTCTATTGAAGATAAAAATCATTTGTATAGAGAAAGCAATTGGAGTCTATGGGAAAAACTGTGCGATGTAAAAACAAAAATTAAAATTGTTAACCAGTATAAAGTCGAAACTGCTATAACTAAAAAAATTAATTGGTTAAATCGTTCAGCTTCTAAAAATAGAATTTTGATGGAGTTAACTGCACCACTTAAATTTGATGAACTTGATGGCTATTTTGTTTATACGCACATAGCAAAATTAAAAAATCGTGAAATTGCTTCTATTAATTATATGAGGAAAGCAAATGGACTTAATGAAATAACAAAAGAAGAAGCATTATCTTACTTAGAAGAAAAATATGGGAAGTTCTCTAATCCAGATAGTAATATATTCAAGCTTCTTGGTTTAATTGATGATAATGGAGAACTTAATTAGGAGGAAATAATGTTTTTAGCAAAAATTAAAGATAGTTTTATGTTTGGAGGAAGCTCAAATAAAAGTCGTTGGTATTTAGTTTATACAAGAAAAAATAAAGTTTTGTATTTAAAAGAAACTACTCATTTATATTTGCCAGATAGCAAAAGAATGAATCAAGTTAAAAATGGTTATTTGAGAAAAGCATATATTACTAGTTTTGATACTCCTACTGGGGTATATAAAAAGAAAATCAATAAAAGTTTTTCTAAAGAAACATTAACAATTTCAAATGTTAAAAATAATTCAACTGATATTAGGAGTAACATTAAATGTCGTTATTCAAAAATAAAAAAGGGCTAGAAATCTAGTTCTAGTCCAAAAAAATTATAAATTTTTTGCTTTTTTCATCCACCGTAGTTTCTGATCTAGAATATGACCTGTCAACCATTTCTGGCCTCATATTCGAAAGAAGACTTCCCTTCTTTGTGTTTTAATTGTAAATAGTTTTTTACATATGTTCAAGGAGAATATTTTTATGCCTATATATAAAGAAAAAGATAGATATATTGTTAAAGTTTGTATTAATGGAAAACAAATTTTAAGAAGAAAATATTTAGGAAGAGAAATTAATTCTCTTAAAGAAGCTAAAGAATGTGAAAAAGATTTGATTCTTCAATATTCTGAGCGATTAAAAGATTATAAATTAAACGATCTATTCAATTTGTTTGAAGAATATTTATATAAAAGATATAAAGAAACTTCAGCTAAAAGATATTTATACGCATTTAACGGACATATTAAAGATTACTTTAAAAATAAAAAATTCTCTTTTATAACAACAAGTTATCTTGAATATGTTAACGATTCTATTAACGGATTAGCTTATAAAGATATAGAAAGTTTATTATTTATTCTTAAAACTTTTTTATCCTTTTTAGGTGCTTATGGATTAAAAGTTAATACAAATTGTATTTACAAATTTAAAAATTCCAGAAACGTTAAAAAAGAACATGATTATTATACTGAAGATGAATTTTTAGAATTTATAAAAGTAATAGATGATAAAAAAGATTTATTAATGTTTAAACTTTTATTCTATTATGGATTACGTTGTGGAGAGTTAAGAGCCTTACAAGTTAGAGATTTTAAAGCTGATAGAATTTATATTTCTAAAGAATTATCTAATAAAGGTAGATTAGGTGGTCAAAAGATATTAGACACTAAAACTAGTTCAAGTGTTCGCTATTATCCTTATGTTGCCGATATAAAGCAATTGTTCTTAGAAATCAAAAAAGAAAATTCTTTAAAACCATCTTCTTTTTTATTCGAATCCAAGATTGAAGGTAAAGTAATTGGCGAAACTTCAATTAGAAGAAAAGTTATTGAATATTCTTCTAGAGCAAATTTAAGAACTATTAAGATTCACGAATTTAGACATTCATGTGCTACTTATCTTATAAATAAAAATATTGATCCAAAAGATATTGCTAGTTGGTTAGGTCATTCTTCTATTAATACTACACTTACCGTTTATGCTCATCTTTTACCGATTAGAAAAGAAGCTATTAAAAATATCATCGACAAAAATAATTAAAAAATAGTTCGATTCGTTCAAATGTTTAATCCTATGAACGGTCGAACATTTACGCTTGTTTCTTTTCTGATACAATCTGATACAATTTTTTTGTATCAAGAAAGTACAAAAAAAGCCGATGTAATCGGCACTTTTTCAAATTTGGCGTCCCCTATAGGATTCGAACCCATGACCTTTTGGTTCGTAGCCAAACGCTCTATCCAACTGAGCTAAGGGGACATAACGGGTATTATATTATCATAGAACCATAAGTAAATCAATATTTTTCATATAAATAGTTAATTACTTGTTTTGTAAAATCATATTCATTAGTTCTAATAAGCCATCACTTAATTTATATTTATTAATTTCTTCTAATTTAAGCCAAATAACTTCGCCTTCATCGCTAGAAGTTAATTCTCCAGAATATGATGACGAATAATAAAGAAAGCCTAAATATCTGACATCATTAGGCCATTGCCATTCCTTTACTGCACATAATTTAGGATTGTTGATAGTTAGTCCAGTTTCTTCTTTCATTTCTCTTATAACAGCTTCTTCAAGCGTTTCACCTTTTTCTACATGCCCTCCTGGTAAATTCAATCCTGGCCAATCATTTTTATGGCGATAAATAAAACATATTTCATGTTTAGAATTTTCCAATAAGCACATGTTGCTTAAAATAACTTCGCTCGTTCTTTCCATAAGAAAAATTTTAACATAAAAAAATGCAATTTAATCTTAAATTGCATTTTATTTTGATTTATCAATAAATCTAGTATCAATATTTCCGAAATCGCGCATATATGCTTCCTGTGTGGAAATATAAAAAACATAATTCTTTAAA
>CAUWDL010000028.1:0-12688 GCA_963557285.1 uncultured Bacilli bacterium
ACAAAATACCAAATACACAAAGTAAGACATTAATTAGAGCGATAATACCAACATAAATTCTTTCATAATGAATCTCAGTATAATAAGAAACTGCACTATTTAAAATAATATCAATAACGATAAATAAAATTCCTATTAAGATTATTTTCCCGTTGTCATTTTTATCAAAAACTTGATTTCTTTGAATTCTTCTTGCAAAGCAAGCATACATAAGCCAATAAACATTAATAAAGCTTACTAGATAAAATGTAATATCCAATCCATTAGAAAATAATTTAAGTGAATTATAATCATAAATTCCTCCTGGCTTTAAATCTCCAGCAATAAAAAATGAATTTAAAGAAGAATACAGCTCATAAGCAATATGTTCTGTTGTATATCCACAAATTAGTGAAAATAAAAGCATTCGCCAATCAGCATCAAATAAAAATAATGACACAAAATAAGTAAAAGCAAAGAAACAAAAGAACATGAACATGCTATAAAATGCGTTTGCAGTTGGAATAGGAAAAGCTAAAGCAAATAAAAAACACAATAAAATAGATATTATTAATTTTATTATAAAATGCTTTTTTCTATTTAATTTAATACAAAAAATAGCTTCACCAGTAATAAGTTCTGCCATAAATATAATTCTATAAACAAATAAGCTATTTATTGGATAAAGTGTCTCTATCATTGTCCTAAATATAAACTAAGGTCTTGTAAAAAAGATTTTCTTTTTGGATGCGAAATAAGTAACGATTCATTTCCTTTTAATATTACATTATAACCATCAATTCGTTCTACGCTCGACAAATTGACTAAATAGCAAGAATTGCATAATGAAAAATTATATTTGCCTAATTTAGAAATAATATCTTTTAAAGAGCCATAAGTCTTAAAATTTCCTTTTGTTGTATGGTATGTAATTTGATGAGAACGCACTTCTACATAATTAATTTCTTTTACAAGAATAAGCGTTTTAATTCCATCTTTCTGTACTAAAATCTTTTCTTGTTTTGTATCTTCAATTTTTAAAAAAGTTCTATATAGATGTTTGAAGAATACATCATATGTAATAGGTTTTAATATATAATCAATTGCATTAACTTGATATCCTTCAATAGCGTATTGAGCTAAGCTAGTGATAAAAACAATATTTACAAATGTATCACTCGCTCTAATTTTATGTGCTGCTTCCATACCATTTAACTTTGAACCAAGTTCTATATCAATTAAAGCTAGATCGTATTTGCCCGTTTCAAAGTTAAATAGAAACTTTTCTGCATCTTGAAAATTTTCTATATTAAAATCACAACCCTTTTCGTTGTGTATTTTCTTTAAATAGTCATTGATTGAGTCTTGTGTACTTAAATCATCTTCAATAATTGCTACGTTAATCATCTCTATTATTTTACTAATAAATTTATAAATGTTTAATAATACAAGCTAGATAACAATGTATCTAGCTTGTATTTTAATATTTTATTTCTTATCTTCAAGATCTTTATGATGAAGAATAATCATACATGAAGGATATGTAAATCCAACTGATAATAAGGTAAATATTGGTACTAATATATTACCTATTTTTATGCCCCAGCTACCTTGTAAGAAACCTAATTCACTATTTAATTTATCTAATCCAGAAACGAATATCGATAAGCTTAATATTATTCCACTAACTAATATCAATATAGCGCTAACTATCGCAGTAATCGTGATTATTTTATCTTTATCACTCTTTTTAGCGTGTAAATAAATTAAATATCCTAATCCTATTACTCCTAAAATCATTAAGACAAAAGCAAATATTAACACTCCGTTTGTTTTAACTCTATCTGTACCAAATGCGATATTAGCAAGTGATAAATCTTGTTGGTTGTCCTCAAAATAAGCTGGTAAGAATAAGAATCCAAAAGTAAGAATCGAACAAAGTAAAGCTATACCTGAAGTTATACAATACTTAATATTTTCACTTAATTTTTTCATTTTACTTTACCCCCTTATTTTTAAACCAAGTAAAGTAAATAGCAAGACAAGCATAAGTTACTATACCAACACTTAACACAGTATCGATTCCAATTAAAAGTCCTCTCCACCATGTTCCATTATTATTTTCTACTCTAGAGCCAATTTCACCACTTAGATCTTCACCTGTATATTTTTCTGTTCTATCGATTGTATCGATATAAGTATAAAGGATGTTATGAGCTGCATTTTGTAATGCTTTAACCGATGTAGCGCTTGGATTACGGTAATCAGCAAATACTTGTGAAGGTTGTCCATTTGGTAATAAAGCAAGGTCGTTTCCTGCTCTAATGCCTTCATCTAAATCATTTACGTTACCTGCTTGATAATAATCAGTAATTGTACTACCTCTAAAGCCCCATTCATCTCTTAATAATGATGTTAATAACGCGCTACTACCAGTAGCTCTTGTAGCTCCAATTCTATCTACACTAACCATCATCGCATTAGCTTTTCCTACTTTAGTTGCAATTTCACCTGGTTTAGCCCAAATTTCACGTAATGATTGTTCAGTCATCCAAATGAATTGTCCATTTCTTCCTTCGTCAGTATCATTAGCTGCAAAGTGTTTAATATATGCATAAACTCCATTTTCCGTACAAGCTCTTACTGTATGAGCAACGAAAGTTCCGCACATAATAGGATCTTCACTAAAGTATTCAAAGTTTCTTCCACCTAATGGACTTCTATGGACATTGCAGCCAGGTGCATACCATCCATTAATGCCTAACGCTTTTCCTTCACTACCAATTGCGTGGCCCCATTTATAAACTTCTTTCCAATCCCACGTACAAGCCAATACATTAGCTGCAGGATATTTTGTAGCGTGTCCACCATCACCTGTTGCAACTCCGCTTGTAAAGCCTGTTCCGCCATCACTATCAACACATTTTCCTTTATTAATACTTGGAATAGAAATTGTGCCAAATCCTCCATTACTTGAAAGAGTTTGTAATTCTTCTATTGAAAGTTGCGAAATTAAATCATTCCATTTTGGATCATCATAAGGCAATCCTTTTACATCATCTAATTTTAATGATGTTTCTGTTGATGAAGTTTTAGGCATTACATCATCAGAATTATTAAATGGATCATGAACTAAGAATACATTTTGATTCATCTTATCACTAAGTGTTCTTTGCTCCGTTCTTTTTGGGAAAGTATTTTTAAAATCACTTCTTGTTAAATATTTGATTCCTTGATTATAGTCAGGATCTGAATCATTTCCATCGACGCCGAGTTTATATTTAACTTGTGATTCTTGGCAAGTTGATGTTGCGCCTGTTTTTTCATTAGTGTAATTTGTAAATCTATTTTCTACCTTTGTTCCAGTAATAGGATCATTTTCAATTTTATAGCCTTCACTAGGTATTGAATATTTATAATCCATTACCAATTCATTTTTATCGTTTTTGATTGTATGACTATCAGTTCTAAATGATAAAGAATAATCTCCACCATCTAATTCATATCCCATGAAGCCATTATTATTTTTATCGTAAGTATCATAGCTAGCCATATCGCTAACTCTAACTTCAAAAGTTAAAGTTTCGCCTTTTCCTGGTTCAAGTAATCCAGTTTTCTTGAAATCAATCAAGTTTAAAGCAGATTTTTCAATTTCTCCTTCTTTATATGGTGCACTATAATAAAGTTCAACGACATCTTTTCCTGGTACATCTCCAGTATTTTCTACCCAAACTTTATAAGTTAGAATGTCATCTTGTTTTAATGTATCAGTAGGATTAATTGCTTGTCCATCTTGATTTGTGACACTGTCCAATGTCCAACTAAAATTTGTATAACTTAAACCAAATCCAAATGGATATTGAACAACAGCGTCATAACCAGTTTTATTTTCACCATAAGAATTCAACGTTTCGTTATCAAAAAATCCTTCTTCGTCAGCAGTCTCATACCATTTATATCCAACATAAATATCTTCAGCATAATCTTTATATCTACCTGTATGTTTATATGACATTGTTGCATCTGGACCACTATTAACATAACTAGGAGCAGAACTTAATTTATAAGCAGATGTATCTGACATATGACCACTTGGGTTCACTTCTCCGCTTAAAATTTGAGGAATTGCCATTGCTCCATAATATCCAGGATAACCAACATACATTGCTGCATCAATTTTTGGATTATCTAAGAATCCCATTTCCATAGGAGCAGGTGAATTAATTAAAACAATAACTTTATCAAAATTTTCGGTTACTTTATTAATCATTAACTCTTCTTTTTTAGTTAAAGCTAAATAATTTCTTGATTCATCAGCTTTTCCTAATTCGTCATAGCTAACTTTTGGTAAGTCATCGCCTTCTGTCGCTCTTCTAGATAATGTGATGATTGCAGTATCGCTAAAATTAACTGCATCATTCATCATTTCACTATCATAAAAATCTTCTCCAGGTTCATATGTTCGATAATAAATAGAATGTTTATTTTGATCAGGTGCGCCTTCTCTTCGATATGATAAATCATTATACTTTTTCGCTAGATCTTCATTAATTTCAATCCCATTATTTCTAAAAGCGTTATAAAGAGATATCTTGTCTTGGCTATATCCGCCTTCGCTGCTACCACCACCTTGATACATGAAGCCATTGTCGCAAGCTCCCCATCCAAAGATATTTACACGATGAGCATCTTGAGCTAACGGTAAGCAATCATTGATATTCTTAAGCAAGACATTTCCATTTTGGCATATTTCTTGTGCTAATTCTTTTCCTTCAGTCAAAGCTTGTTGAACTTCTTCACTGTCATAATTAATTTGTGAATCGTTGAAGAATAAATCGATTTGTCCACCAAAGTGAAAAGCAACACCATTGCCAATAGCTATAGCACTAGACAAAAGCACAAGAGCACTTAAAGTTCCAACTGTTGTCGTTCTTTTCATAAATTTACCTCATTATTATTACTTTGCAAATGAAAATTCAAAATAATCTAAGTTTGCGCCGCCAATAAAATTAATCTTAAACGTATGTTCGCCTTTTGCTAATTTATTAGCGTTAAGAGTTACTGTCTTATAATTCCAATATTGATTATCTTTTGCTGCTCCAAGAGTTAAATTTTCATAAGATAATTTATTATTATCAATATAGAATGATTCTATTTTTTGGCTAACTTTTTCATGGGCAAGTGAAGCAATTAAAACTTTAATTGTTGTTTTGAATTCTTCATTTAAATTAAATTTAATCGTTGCATATCCACCTGCGATATGACCTAAATTCTTGCCATTGCTACTCTTATCTCCACTATTTTCAACAAATGGGCCACCATCACTTTTTAGATGTGTTTGGTCGACATCTTCTGCTTCAAATCTCACAGTTTTTGCTTCGTTGACTGTAAAATTGTATTTAGATTTTACTGTAATAGGAACATTTACTGTTTTATCTTTGTATTGAACTGTTACAAATTTATTTTCTCCAGTTAATGGTCCTGTTTCTTTGATTGTAAAATCAGTAACTGTTTCTTTTGTATAGTCATCATAAAGTGCTTCAATTTCTAGTCCAGTTTTATCAAATTTTTCGCCTTCGTTATATGATGTTTTTGTAGGTGCTTTTTTAACAACAAGTGATTTTAGTTCTTTAGTAGCTACTTTATCTGCATATTTTACAACTTTAAAGTCAAAGCAGTCTAAATTAGGACGACGAGAAATTGATTCAATAGTAAATGTATGTTTGCCTTTAGCTAAACTAACTTTTCCTAGCTTAAAATCGATCCAATGCCAAAAATCATCTGGTCTATCAATTCTAAAATGAGGATCTTCAACATTTAGCACTTTATCATCAACTGAAATTTTTACTGACTTATTAAAATCATATCCAATATCAGTATCACTCATAATTGATGATATTATAACTTCTGCATCTTCTTTGCAGTCAATTGAGATAGAGAATTTACTACCAGGATTATATCCACAAATATTTTGCCCATTACTTGCGCCTTTACCGTTTTCAATAAATCCTCTTCCAGCATCAATAAAATCTTGTCTAAGTGTTGCGTTACTTGTATCTAAATGTTCTGCTTCAATTCTTACTGTTTTTAAATTATCAACTACAACAGAAGTTATTTTTTCTTTAACTGTAATTGGATAAACAAGTGTTTTCCCACCAAAACTAAATGTAATATTTTTATCTTCTACTGTTAGTTTTGTTGTTTTAGAAGTTGAATAATTTTTAATTTCTTCTTTTGAACCATCTTCATAATTTGCTTCAATAACAACACCAGTCATGTCAAAATTATCACCTTCATAATAGGTGTTTTTCTTAGGTTCTGATTTAAAACTAATACTTATTAATTTAGAATTGCTGACTGAAATTGTTAAACTTGTTTTAAATTCTTTATAAGTAAAAGTTACAAGCTCATCTTTTAAAGTTAAAGCTTCTTTTTTATCAAAAGTAACTTCATTTGCATCTAAAGGAGTTTTCTTGCCATCATTTGTAACTTTAACGAATTCAATACCAGTAGCATCAAATTTCTCTCCTACAAGATACGCTAATTTTGTTGGAGCTTTTGAAATTTCAATTCCTTGCACCTTAACTTCTTCAACTTTAATTGTAAGGGTTGTTTTTAGCTCTCTAAATGAAATTGTAATAACTGTATCTTTTAAAGTTAATGGACCAGTTTTATCAACTTTAAAATCAGATATTGTTTTCTTAGTATTATCGTTATAATATCCGACTACTTTCATTCCTGTAGGATCGAATGTTTCACCAACAATATAATTTCTTTTTGTTGGCAAAACTTCAATAGAGATACGTGTACATTTCAATACGAATTTGACACTTATATCAACATAAGCAGTTTTTCCTTTATAAGAAATAGTAATTCGTTTATCACTAGCTGATAAAGGCATTTTATTATAAGAATAACCTTTAGCTTCTTCTTTACTTCCATCACTATAAATAGCATTAACAACCATTCCAGTTGGATCAAATTTGTCTCCAACTTCATAATTCAATTTAGTTGGCTGTTTTGCTATTTCAATGCTTTTTAACGTTTTTTCTTCTTGCTGACTGTTATTTCCTCCACCATCATTATTATCTGACTCGCCACAAGATGCTAATACTGGTGTACAAGCTAATGCTATACCCAATAAAGCAATAGATATTTTTTTCATGCGTTTCATAATTTATTACCTCCTATTAAAGAGACTTTCTTTTAATTATTTGTGTATCTAAAAAATCTCTTACTCATGAAATTTTCTAGATATATTATTTATGAAAGCGCTTACAATTATACAAGAGATTGCATAAACTTATATTTTTAATGCATAAATTATATATAAAACATGTTTAAGCTACTTTTTAAGCTTAAACATGTACATTGTTTTATTAATTAGATAATAGACATTAAAAAGAATAAAAGACATCAAACTAAAAGAAAATATGTATGCAATATAATTAACAATCCATCCACATGTTCTATATATAGATTCATAAACAGGCATATTAGATACAAAAAATGGTGATATATAAAAACACGAAGCAATATCAGGGTCATATAGATATGTATTAGTAGTATCTTTAATAATATTTCCATCACTAGTAGCAAAATTAACTCCTGCACTATAATGTAATGTTACATTAATTAATTGTGCAATTATTGTAAAAGAGAGGAAGAGTCCAATTGAATTCACAAAAGTTTTCATATCACTTTTATAGTTTTCTCCCATCTTTTTATAAAATATAGATAGTATCGCTACATGAATTATCATAATGTGCCATATAAAAGATCTAACTGTATCAAAAACATTCGTCCATCTACATAATTGTGATTGTCCAAAAAATAAAGGAAAAATTCCACTAACTAAGCAGTACGTACCTAAATAATAATATATCGTGTCTTTGATTTTTTGGTTTTTAATAAAAATAATAAGTGGACATAAATATATAGGCATACTACAAAATTGGAAAGGAAAGCTTGACCAATCATAAAATCCTAAAGTAATAAAACGATTTATTTCATGATATATTTCTAAACCTAAGAAAGTAAGCCCATATAAAAAGATAATAACTTCAATTGCTTTGGCGTTATTTTTCTTTTTAAAATAAGACACTAAAAAGAGTATCGGAATGATACTTAAAAACCCTATCACTATACAAAGTATAGGTATAAAAGACCAAGGTGTTACACTTGGTCTATCTAATGCACCACTATTCATAACGTTCCCCCGAACGTCTAATAAAATAGCATATAAAATTATTTTTTCAAAATTTAAAATTAAAAGTTATATTATTTAAAGTTAACCTTTATAAAAAAGTTTCTCAAGAGCACCATTTTCTAAATCATTGATATTAAACAAATATTCCAATTCAGTAAAAGTTTCCTCTAAATTATGTTTAGCACTTTTCCAACCTATACCATCAGTTATCCAAACAAAATGAAACTTATCTATTTTTTTAGATTCCTGAGTTATATTTTTATAACTTCTAGCTGTTTCATTTAATTTAGAACCACCTCCACTATAAAAATTAACTTCGATTGCATACACTTCATCATTAAACCAAATAACAAAATCAAATCTCTTTTCAGTTTTATCATCATTGCTCATTTTACTAAGATCTATATTAAACTTCTTCTCAACTTCACTTTTATTCATTTCTTTAAAATAAGTAATATCTTTTTTAAATCCTGCTTTGATAATAAAAGATTCAACTATATCTTCCATTGTATGTCCAGTACGATTTTTTCTTGCATTTGTGTCCATGCCAACTTCAATACCCAAAATATAATCTCTTATATCACTTATAATATGGTTTTCTAGTAAATCAAAAATGCCTGTTTCTTTCATAAATTTAGTATATAAAGAGACATCATAATTAATTTTGTCAAAATTATATTTATATTCTTTTTCAGCATCTAAAATCTCGATTTTAGGTTCTCTTTTTGCAATAAGCATTGGTATTGTTTGCAAAATTTCTGGATTGTTTTTAAGTAAGTCTTCAAAGTCTTTTTCGATATTTTTTGATCCTACTAGCGAATTGATTTTATTAAGTTCCGAATCATACTCATTAAGTTTATTATAAACTTTCTTAAAATCAGTAAAATAATTCCATGTTGCAATGCTTGTTTTCATTGTATTAAGCCATTGCGAAAAATCGCGTTTCATCATTTTTTGCCCTCTTTTAATTGTTCGATTCTTTTTATTGTTATATCAATATAGTCTTTATTTGATTCTATCCCAATATATCTTCTATTTAATTCTGTTGCAGCTGCTCCAGAAGTTCCACTGCCATTAAAAGGATCTAATATTACATCATTTTCCTTTGTAGAAGCTTCTATTATTCTTTTCATTAATTCAACAGGTTTTTGAGTTGGATGTTTGCCAAATCTCTTTTCATCTTTTTTAGGAGGAGTGAAAATCCAAACATCTTTCATTTGCTTCCCGCCATTATATTCTTTCATCAATTTATAATCAAAATAATGTTTTCCTTTTTTTGATTTAGATAAAACCTTTCTAGCCCATAGAATAGTTTCTGTTGAATTTGTAAAACATCTACAGCCCAAATTAGGTACTGGATTAGGCTTTTGCCGCGTAATATTATTAATAATTGAAAAGCCTTCAAGTTCAAGCGCTACTCCAATAGCATAAATATTATGAAAAGTTCCAGAAATCCAAATTGTTCCATTGTCTTTTAAGATTTTTTTACATAAAGAAATCCACTGACAGTTATATGATATTTTTTCTTCAATAGTTTTTAATTTATCCCAATCACCCTTATTTACAGTTGTTTGCTTTCCGGATTTACAACCTATGCCACCGCTAGACAAAAAATAAGGAGGATCAGCAAAAATCATATCCACACTATTAGGTTCAATTTGCTCTAATACTTGAAAACAATCTCCATGATAAAGTGCCACATTTTCATTATTATAAACAGGAATATTATTCATAATTTGTTATTAAGACTTCCTCTACAAAGCCTCTACAGTCACCCTTTGAATTAATAGCTCTTTTAGCTTTAACAACAGTTATATGAAATTCTTTATACAATTCATTAACAAGAGCTGTATTATGATTGCTAAGCATTACATATACTCCTTTTGCGTTTAATTTTTTATAAAGATTAGATAATCTAATTTGTTCATCTTTTCCAAATTGTAGTTTTGAATAAGAAGTGAATGTTTGCTTATTCTCAAAATTATCATAAGGTGGATCAAAATAGACAAAGTCACCTTTTTTAGCATTTTTAACAGCGTCTTCAAAATCTGTGCACGAAATGATTCCTTTCCTATTTTTGAAAAAGAGTCTTAAATTATTAAAATTTTCTCTATCAAAACACTTAACAATTTTCTTTTTTCCTGAAGGAACATTAAATTGTCCTTTAGAATTAACTCTATACAATCCGTTAAAGCAAGATTTATTTAAATAAATGAGTCTAGCGGCTCTTTCAGTGCTAGATAAAGATGAGAAGTTTCCATCCCTATCTAAATTTCTAATTTTTAAATAATATTCTTCGCTATGATTTTTTTCATGCTCTTCCAATTTATTTTTTAGTTCAATAAACTGAGTATCGTCTTGAAAACATCTAAAAGTCATTATTAAATCTTCATTTGAATCATTAATAGAAAAAACTTCAGGCTTTAACTTGAAGAACAACGCACCTCCGCCAATAAAAGGTTCAAAATATCTATTAAATGAAGCTGGTAAATGCTTTTCAATGATATCTAATAATTGAGTCTTTCCACCTGCCCATTTAACAAAAGGATGTAAATCTAGAGATTTTTTTTCAGTTGTATTCTTTACATCAAATGATTTACCGAGCGCATTCAAAATTTTATCTATCGTCACAAAAGTTACTCCGCTAACATTTCCAGATTCTATTTTTGATAACTGCCCTCTTTCAATATTAGAAATCATCGATAATTGTTCTTGAGATAATCCACTTTCGACTCTAGTTTGCTTTATAATTTTTCCTAATTCTTTAAGTTCCATATGTGTATTATTATACACATTATTTCTAATTATTTTAAACAATAATGTGTACAAACATATACAATTTTTATTATTTTTATTTAGAATGTTATATTAAAAAATAAACCCCAAGCAATCGCAAGAGGTTTATAATTTAACAAAATTATTTTATTACTATGGTCTTAATCCTAAGCCACCTTCAAGTGTAATAGTTTCGCCAGTCATATATTTAAAATCAAGTGATGCTAATTGAACGCAGACTCTTCCAATTTCTAACTCACTATCGCCAAAATGGCCACAAGGTGGAACTTTTACATTAGCTGCAAAAGCATCAGGGAATTGGCTCTTAAATTTTTCTAATTGACTTGTCCAAGCAAGTGGACAAATAACATTAACGTTAATACCATCTTTTGCCCATTCTGTTGCAGCAACTCTGCTTAAGCCTCTAACACCTTCTTTAGCGGCAGCATAACTACATTGTCCAAAATTACCAAATAATCCAGCACCACTAGCAAAATTAATGACACTACCTTTTGTTTCCTTAAGATATGGGTAACATGCTTTCATATAATAAAATGTAGCATATAATCCTGAATAAATCGCTAAATCAAAATCTTCAGTTGTTTGCTTTTCAATTGTTACGCCACTTGCGCTAGCTTGAGCGTTGTTAATTAAAGCATCAATTCGACCAAATTTTTCAATCGTTTCTTTAACAACTCGATTAGCAGTTTCTTCATTATTATTATCTTTTGAAATGTCTGCTTGAATTGCTAGTACTTTAATTCCATACTTACTTTCTAATTCTTCTTTAGCGCCTTCGAGTTTACTTAAATTTCTACCAGTAATAACAACGTTCGCCCCTTCCTTAGCAAAAGCTGTTGCTATTCCGTATCCGATTGAGCCACATCTACCATCACTTAAGGTAGCACGTCCAGCTCCAGTGATTAAAACTGTTTTTCCTTTAAAAGTCATCAAAACTCCTCCTCTAGTTTTATTATTCATCGAATATTTTAATCATATTCGCATTTGTCATATTTTCTTTAAATCCATGCTTAAGATAAAATTTATAGCAAGGGAAAGGTCTTTCGGTATCGAAAACCATTGATTTAATCGAAGATTTTTTTAAATATTCTAAAATTGAGTTCAAAAAATTATTGCCAATTCCTTTACCTTGATAACTATTCGAAACACAAAGTTCATCAGCTCGATATTGCATTCCTGTAAACCAATGTACAAGTCTTCCAAAGCACATCGCAATAACTTTATCTCCATCTAAGACTATAAAATTTAAACCATTTTTATATTCTAAGCATTCTTTGATATATTGTTTTAAATCTTCAATATTCCATGAATCACACCAAGGTTCACTTGAAAAAGTATCATTAAACAAATTGACAAGTTGATCAAAATATTTAGTATGTTCTTCTATTTCTAAAACCTTAAATTTAAATAACTCATTATTTTGATTCTGATTCAATTTTCTTTTCTCCTTTTAAAGATATAATCCATAAAACAAAAATAGAAACAATCATAACACCTAAAATAACATGGAATAATCCAGATAAACCACTAATCATGCCATTAATTCCACTTGATAATGTTTCAATCTTGCCAGCTTGAAGTAAAACATCAATAACTCCTCTTACAAGTAGCATCATTCCAGCTAAACCAGTTGCTACAGCATAAGTAGGTACAAACCATTTCATGTATTTGTTTTTGTCTAAGCCTAATTTAATATTAACAAAT
>CAUWDL010000029.1:0-12356 GCA_963557285.1 uncultured Bacilli bacterium
GCAATTAAATTAATTCCAGCAGATACTAAAGCAGGTAACTTCGGTAGAATGATGAAACTAGCTGATAAATATAGAAGACTAAGCATTAGAACAAATGCTGATACTCCTAAAGACGCTTTACAAGCTGCCGAATTCGGAGCAGAAGGTATCGGTCTTTGTAGAACAGAACACATGTTCTTCTCGGCAGATAGAATTTTCCATATGAGAAGAATGATTCTAAGCGATACAGTTGAAGGAAGAGAAGAGGCTTTAGCAGAATTATTACCTTACCAAAGAGAAGATTTTTATGGATTATTTATGTCCATGAGAAATTTAAAAAATATCAATGTCAACGTTAGACTACTTGATCCACCACTACACGAATTCTTGCCAACTGAGGAAGATAAAATTAAAGAATTAGCTGACTCTTTAAATAAATCAGTTGAAGATGTTAAGTCAAGAATTGAATATTTACACGAATTCAATCCTATGATGGGTCATAGAGGATGTAGACTTGACGTTACATATCCAGAAATTGGAAGAATGCAAGCAAGAGCTATTATTGAAGCAGCAATAAAAGCTAGTAAGGAATTAAATAAGGAAATTGAACCAGAAATTATGATTCCTTTAACACTTGACGTAAAAGAATTTAAATACGTTAAATCTGTCATTGTTGATGAAGTTGAAAAAGTCTTAAAAGAAAACAATTTCAAAATGAAATATCATGTTGGTACAATGATTGAAATTCCACGTGCTGCACTTTTATCAAGTGAAATTGCTAGCGAAGCTGAATTCTACTCATTTGGTACAAACGATTTAACTCAAATGACATTCGGATTCTCAAGAGATGATTCATCAAAATTCTTAGGTTCATATTACGAAAAGAAAATTTTTGAATCAGATCCATTCCAACACATCGATCAAAAAGGCGTTGGCAAACTTGTAAAGATGTCTGTTAAAGATGGTAAAGAAACAAGACCAGACTTATTGTGTGGTGTTTGCGGTGAACACGGTGGAGATCCTGAATCAATCGAATTCTTTAATAGAGTTGGATTAGATTATGTTTCATGTTCACCATTTAGAGTCCCAATTGCAAGATTAGCAGCTGCTCAAGCTGAAATTAAATTGCAAAGAGAACTAAAATCTAAATAGTAACAAAAAAGAACGATGGTAAATCATCGTTCTTTTTAATTTATCTAAAATTTGCAGGTTATTTTATTTTATTAGGGTTTAAAAATGATGTGACCTCAACTTGATACCCGAGTTGATAATACTTTTTTTCACATGTTTTAATTAGCAATTTGCTATTAGTTAGTCCAAAGACACAGCTTCCAGCACCACTCATCATTACACAATCAAAACCATCATTTTTTAGCATATTGATAACAGTCTCAACTTCTGGTAACAACGAAATTGCAGGCTCTTGTAAAGAATTAAAGATAATTTTATCCAAACGTTCTAAATCATTATTTAAATAAGCTGCGTAGACTTCTTCGATATTACCATGAACTAAATTTTCTGTATCAGCATCAGCTTGATGAAATACATCTTGTGTACTTAGACCTTCCTTAGGCTTAACTAATAAAATTTGAAACGGTGCAACATGATCAAAAAATTCTAAATCATCACCTTTCTTTCTCAAAATCGCTGGTCTACTAAAAGTCGCCCAAGGGATATCACTACCGATATTAATACCAATGTTTATCAATTGTTCTTTTGTTGGTGTTATTTTAAGTAATTTACAAATCGCTCTTAAAACAGCGCCAGCATCAGCGCTACCACCACCTAAACCTGCTTGCAAAAAGATATTTTTATGTATACTAACATTAAACTTTTCGTTAAAGCTAAATTCTTTACGAGCAGCATCAATTACCTGGTGCACTAAATTATATTTTGAAACTTTGATAGAAAAGTCATCAATGACAACATGATCATCACACGCGTTTTTTTCAACGGTAATATCTACAGAATCATGCAATGTTATTGGCAACATTATTGACTCTAAATCATGATAACCATCCTCTCTTTTTGATTTTACATTTAACGATAAATTAATTTTTGCATAAGCTCTTTCAATCATAGTTTTACCTTCTTAACAGCAAATACCTTTGCTTACTAATATTGTAGTCAATTTTATAAAATCTTGAACAGTTAATTCTTCAGCTCTAATTGTATCTTTAAAGTTCGCTTCAGTTAATGCTTCTTTAATAATTATTTTGTCTCTAGTTACACTTGATAAATTATTAAAAATAGTTTTTCTTCTATTGGAAAAGCAAATTTTAGAAGTCTTATATAATGATTTAGCAAACGCGTAATCAATATCATCTTTTTTAATCATTTCAAAGACGATCGATTCAACATTAGGTTGTGGAAAAAAGTTTTCTTTTGTTACTTTAAACAATTCATTGATTTTAAATAAGTAATTTAAAACTACATTTAATGCATTATAATCTTTTCCGCTTAAAGCTGTAAAACGTCGTAAACATTCTTTTTGAATCATGAAAACAGCTTTTTCGAGCTTTTCAAATCTTAACGCAACATATTCGATAATATCACTTGTAATGTAATATGGTAAGTTTCCAATTATTTTATTGAAGTTATAGTCGCGAAATTTAAGAATATTGTTTTTTACAATAGTAGTAGCATTTTTATTCTCAAAACTTTTAGTAAGAAAATTAACAAATTTTTGGTCATACTCAACTAAAGTATATTTTTTAGGCTTTCCAATTATAAGATTAGATAAAGCTCCTAATCCCGGACCTATTTCTAAAATTTCATCAGTAGAAGTGATTTTTAAAGCATCAACAATATCCTCTGCAACTTTTTCTTTAACTAGAAAGTTTTGTCCTAATTCTTTTTTAGCGTGAGAATTTTCGAGTTTAAAAAAATCGATTATTTCTTCAGTTTTTAGCATCAAGAACATCCTCCAATTCTTTTCTTGTAATACCTAGCATATTTATTTTTTTTAGCATTGTTTTGGCATTGCTATGCCCTAGATGGAATTTTTCATCTATGATTTCTCTTTTAGAGGCAGAGTCGTCACCACCAGCTAATCCGAGTTCAAAAAAATCAAATTGAGTTAAATTTCCTCTTTTATCATTTTTGTTAATAACTATAAAATTTTGCAAGGCGTAAAGTACCTCTTTTTTGGTTGATTCCGCAACACCAACTTTATGATTTTTAATTGAAAATCTTTTTCTAACAAAAGCATTTTTTAAGCCTGGAATAGAATCATTTATATAATTCCTTATCTTTATTCCTGGAAAATCAGGATCTGTTAAAACAATGATATCATGTGTTTTTTTAGCATTTTTTAAAAAAATAATGTCTTCTTCAGAAACAGCAGACCCATTAACTTTATAAAAATTAGCATCTAAAAAACTTGATAAAAAATCTATATCACTTTTTCCTTCAACAACTATAATAGCATCAATCTTAGTTTTCATTTTTCACGTGTAAAATATTGCAAGAATTACAATAAGAAATTTCTTCTAACTTCTTTTGTTCAACGCCTAAATATTCACTTGCAAATTTAACTATTTCGAAAATATATTTAGGTTCATTTTTTTGTCCTCTAAAAGGAGTAGGGGCAAGGCAAGGTGCGTCGGTTTCGAAAACAATGTCAGATAGACTAATCGATTTTAATACTTCTTTAACTTCTTTGCTATTTTTAAATGTTAATACACCACCAAACCCAATTTTATATCCTAGTTTAATAAATTCATAAGCCATTTCCTTGCTACCGGAATAACAATGCATTATTCCTCCGCATGTAACTCTATGATTTTTAAGAATATCATAAGTGTCTTGTGCTGCGTCTCTAGCATGTATAGAAACTGGTAAATTAAATTCATTAGCTAATTGTATTTGTTCAATAAGCATCTTTTTTTGCTTGCTTTTAATTGATTCTTCTTTTTCCCAATAATAATCTAAGCCTATTTCACCAACCGCTTTAATAACACTGACATTATTTTTAATTAAATCACGAATTTCCTCGATTGTAGGCTTGTTTTGAGAGTCACAAGCTAAAACATATTTATTATGTTCAGTTGGCATAACTCCCACAGCTGCATAAATATTTTTATATCTTTTTGCTAATTCAATAGCAATTTTTGAAGTCTCTAAATCATATCCCACGCAAAGGAACTTTTTTACGCCTTTTTCATCAGCTTCTTTTAAATAACGCTCCATATCATTTTTAAACGCTTCATCATTTAAATGTATATGAGTATCAAAAATCATTTTTATTTACCTACACAAAATCTTGAGAAGATCTCTTTAGCAATATCAAAATCATTATCTTCGCCATTTAAAGAGAGAATTTTTAGATAAACGTCTTTAAGTTCACTGTTTATTATATCAATCGGTACATCATTTTTATTATCTTGAATTATTTTATTTAATTCCTCTTTAATATTTTCAAGAATACCTAACTCTCTTGTATTAGCGATTGATGGGTTGTCATAATTATTTTTACTTAAACCTAATCTTCTTATAATCTCTTTTTTAAGAGGATCTACATCGTCATTTAAAGCACTTACATATAAGCGTCCATTTTTCTTTTCACTAACTATATCAGATTTATTATAAACAATAATAGTTTCTTTGCCTTCAATAAGTTTTAAAATTTCTTTATCTTCATCATCAAAGTTATCACTATCAAAAACAGCCACGACAAGGTCACTCTTTTTTAGTTTCTCAACGCTTTTCTTAATACCTATACCTTCAACAACATCATTGCTTTCTCTAATACCAGCAGTATCATAGAGATTAACAACAATGCCTTGAATAATCATTTTTCCTTCAACAATATCTCTTGTTGTACCTTTAATATTAGTTACAATAGCTTTTTCTTCGTTAATTAACGCGTTTAATATTGATGATTTTCCAACATTAGGTTTTCCAACAATAACAACATTAATGCCATCTTTAATGATTCTTCCTTTATTACCGTTTGCGATTAAATTATCGATATAATCAATATTTTTTAAGCAAACTTCATTAATTTTTTGATTGTTAGCTTCTTCAATATCTAGATATTCTGGATAATCTATATTGACTTCGATTAAACTTAATAAATCTCCAACACTTTTCTTTAAAGGTAAAATTAATTTACTAGTTTCACCTTTTAGAGCCATCATAGAGATTCTCTTGCTTTCTTCACTTTCTGCATTAATCAAATCGTTTATAGATTCTGCTTGAATTAAATCAAGTTTCCCGTGCATATAAGCTCTACTTGAATATTCTCCGCCAGTAGCTAATCTAGCTCCACATTTAAGAGCTACTTCGATAATTCTATTAAATATAAGTGGGGAGCCATGACACATAATTTCAACGCTATCTTCCCCAGTAAATGAGCGAGGGCCTTTATAAGCTAATAAAACTACCTCATCGATAGTTTCTCCTTCATCTAAAACATAGCCATGAAAGATTGTTGATTTTGTAACTTTTGTTAAATCCTTGCTAAAAAACTTACTAGCTACAAAAAAACAATCATCGCCGCTAAGTCTAACGATCGATAAAGCACTTTTTAATGGTGCAGTAGCTAAGGCAACAATTGTTTCAAACATATTTATATTATATATACTTTCTTTAAATAGAAAAAGTTACTACTTAATAGTAGTAGCTTCTTCTTGATTATCTGTGACAGTATCACTTTCAACATATTTAATTACGATACGTCTATCCTTACCATCACCGATTGATTCTGTTTTAATATGATTCCAATTTGAAAGAGTGTTATGAACTTTTTTTCTTTCATCTGGTGTCATCGGAATTAAAACTTGATCAACATGAGTTTTAGAAACCTCTTTTGCAGCTTTTTTAGCAATAGAGATGACTTTAAAATACTTCTTATCTTTATAGTTTCCAATATCGAGTAAAATTTTAAATTTTCTCTTGAATCTAGAAGAAACAGCTAATTTTGTTAATTCATTTAAAGATTGAAGCGAATTGCCATTCTTTCCAATTAAAACTGAATTATGGTTTGTTTCGATCAATATTTTAATAATATCATCTCTATAAAACGTCTTAAGACTTACATCAAGACCTAATGCATGACAAACATCCGTTAAATATTCTTCTGCGAATTCAATAACATCACTTAATTCATTAACTGCAATAGTAATTTTTTTAGAAAAGAATCCTTTCTTTTCTTCTTCAACTGTATACATAAGTTGTTCAGTAGTGCAATTAAGCTCTTTACAAGCTTCTTCTAAACATTCTTCTAAAGTTTTTTTAGTATATTTTTTCATAAACTAAATTCTTCCTTTCTTTTGTTTATGTAAGAAAACAAAGTGTAAAGCAACTGATTGTAAGATTTGGAATAAAGCACCAGCAAACCAATAAACACCTAACGCAGCAGGGACGTTGAAGCCCATAATAATAACAACAATTGTCATTACCCATTGGGTTATTTTCATTGTTTTATTTTGTGTATCTAATGCTTGATTTCTACCAGTCTTTGCAATCTTTTTATTTCTACTCTTGTTAAGCCAATTAGGAACAAACATAGCTAGGATTTGGATTGCACTCATTAATATAATAAGAACAAGTGCGGTCCACCATCCTGGTTGTCCCGGCCATCCGTTAACGTTAGTAAGGGCACTCCAAACAGTATCACTAAGTCTTAATCCTAACACTGCATCACTAGATAATGAGGCACTACCAGCGAACGCATTCCAAACACAAATAAATAATGGGAATTGAATAAAAATTACTAAGAATTGGCGGAATGGATGAATCTTATATTTTTTATATAAGGCCATTTGAGCCATAGCAAATTTTTGCTTTTCATATTGATTTGTATCAGAATTAGGGTATTTTTGCTGTAATTTTGCAATTTCAGGTTGTAAGAATTGCATTTTTTGTTGAGACAATGTTGATGGCAAAGTGATTAACATAAATAACAATCTAATTATGATTGTAGTGATTAAAACAGCACCAATTTGTCCATAACCATTCATGCCAAACGCATGAGAGAGATTTTCAACCATCGTTCCAATTGGGTAGACAAGCAATCCCTCTAAGAAACCATGTTCACTAAAAGCTTTGCCCCAGCCTTCATAGAAATCTTGTCCTTTACCTTCGATGAGAATTGTATCGTTTAAAGGGTCATTACTAATATGTCCATAAAATCCATCATTTACTGTAATACATGTTCTAAAGCCAGCGGCTTTATTGTTTAAAGATTGTTGATAAACATTATTAAAAGTAACAGATGGAATGTCGCTTCCTGTAATAACATTTTGTGCAACTAATTCATTAGTCCATTTTTCAATGTTTTGATAGTAGTTTGTATTTTCTTCAGAAACTTCGAATTTAATATGTCCTAAAGTTGTTAAAAAACTGTAGTTTCTTCCTGGATTTGTTTTTGATGGAGTTTTACCATCTTCTTGCTTATCACCATTAATCATTTCATTTAGAAGTGCTTTGTTAGTTTCATCTTTTCTAAATTCAATTAAATCATTATATGAATAACCATATATTTGATTATAAGTGATGTTTTCTTTTGTTAATCCAGATAACCATGTATACTCGTCAGCTTTTTTAAACATCTCATCTAAATATTTATCATCTAGTGCATCGAAATAGTCATAACTTGGTATTAAAACATTTTGTTGCTTACATGCTGTTATTAATTGTCTAGTGAAATCATTTAAGCCAAAAGTGTAGCTAATATCACTGCGGTTATTATTTTGATCTGGTTTACTTGATTTTTCAGCAATCAAATCAACAGGCTTAATTTTATATAAATTATCGTTAATTTTTTCGAAAACAAGTTCAGGATCGTAAGCTACTGTAGTAATTTTTTTACCATCCTCACTAACTTGTTGAATTTTGACTTGTTCTTCAACAACAAAACGAGCTTCTTTATCGAAGCTTTCAATTTTTCCAAAGGTTGATTCTATATAATCTTCGCCGTGTTCAATGCTGTCAAAAAAAGTAGTATTAATTGGATCAGAACTATAAAGGTAATTGCTTATATCAGTTGTGGTACAAAAAGAATTACAACTCGATAAAAGAATCGCACCACCTAAAACAATCCCGAAACCAAAAATCTTTTTTGCTTTTTTCTCCATTTAATTCTCCTTAATAGAGTTTAGTAGTTTAACGAGTAAAGTTTTATTTTTTGCAAATTCTTCAGTGTTGTAATACTTACTAATCACGATAATATAGTCTATATTGTCATTTTTTAAATCAAGTGTCTCATCTACAATCGAACGAACTTGACGCTTAATTTTAACTCTTGTAACTGCATTGCCATTTCGTTTTCCAACAAGAATTCCGACACGTCCAACTTCAGTTTGCTTATCGCGATAATATACAGAATAAAGTTCATTTCGTTTAAATTTTCGTAAATTCATTACTTCCTGGAATTCACGATATTTCTTTACTCGATTAACTTTTTTCATTACTTACTGCTAACTGTTAAAACTTTTCTTCCTTTTTTACGTCTAAGTGCTAAGACTTTTCTTCCGTGTCCTGTAGCCATTCTAGCTCTAAAACCGTGAACTCTAGCCTTGTGTAATTTACTTGGTTGATATGTTCTTTTCATATAATTTTCCTCCTAAATATGCAAATGAAATTATATATGTATATATACATATAAGTCAAATTATTTATTGTGACCGTATTATTTTAACACATTTTTTATTAATTAGTATTCCACACTTTATCAACACATATGTTAACAACAAATTTTTTTCATGTGTAAAACTACAAAATACATCGATTGTATCGTATTTTTTTGCATGTTGATAAAAAATTATCGTGTGGAAAGTTATCCATAGTTTCCACATTTATCCACGTGGAAAAAAGTTTTGCACATTCTTTTCCACATGATTAAATGTGGATAATTTTAAATTGTTTCGATTATTACGCTTTATATCTATAAGCTATACAGTGGATAACGAAATATTCTCCTTTTTATAGTTTATATTTATACACATTTAGACTATAATTTTATAGGATAAAAATTATATTATGAGAGTGAACACGATTACAGAAATTACAGAATTATGGAGTAAAGTTTTATCAAGTTTATCAAAAGAGATAAACAAGCAAATCTTCGATACCTTTTTTAAAGATTTAAGAGTTGAAGGAGTTGAAGGAAATAAGTTTTATATTCAATGTGATTCAAAACTCACAAAATCAGTTTTGGACGCTAAATACATTGCTACATTAACTAAAAAGGTTAACGAATTAACAGATAGTACATTTGAAATCGAAATCCTTTTGCCAGGTGAAAGAGAAAACCATACTAGTACTGTGAATACAGTAGTTTCAAACAATTCTTTTTTTAAAACGAATATCATCGATCCAAATTTAACTTTCGATACTTTTGTTGTAGGACCTAGCAATAATGAAGCTCAAAAAGCAAGCTTGATTACAGCAGCTAATCCAGGACAAATGTATCAGACATTATTTATATACGGAAACAGCGGTCTAGGAAAAACTCATTTATTAAACGCTATCGGAAATTACATAAAGGAAAACAATCCTGAATTAAAAATATTGCTTTGTTCAAGCCAAGATTTTATAAACGAATATTTAGATTTTGTTAACGGAAGTAACAAGAAAGAGCAATTAATCACTTTTTTAAGACAATACGATGTTTTTCTTATTGATGACATCCAAATGCTTAAAGATAAGAAGAAAACTCAGGAGTTTTTCTTTAACATTTACGAGGATTTTAGACAAAATCGTAAACAAGTTGTATTTACAAGCGATAAATTACCAGGTGAATTAGATGGAATAGACGCACGCTTAATTACTAGATTTACAAGTGGTTTGAGTGTCCCGTTATATAAGCCAGAAGTAGATACTTGTATCGAAATTTTAAAGAAAAAAATTACCCGTGGTGGTTACGATTTATCAAATTACGATGATGATGTCATTCGCTTTATAGCAGATAAATTTAAAGATTCCATAAGGAGCCTCGAAGGCGCATTAATAAGATTAAATTTTTACGCATCATTTAATAAAGTTACTCATATCGATCTCGATTTTTGCTGTGAAGCGTTACAATGCATGGTTGACTGTAGCGACGCAAAATCAAGCGTAACTGAGCAAAAGATATTAAATACAATTGCAAGCTATTACAATCTCAGTATTTCACAAATTACAGGAAAAATTAAAACATCAAACATTGCATTCGCAAGACATATCGCGATATATCTAATAAGAGATATGCTAAATATGTCTTTTAAGAAAATTGGTGACTTATTTTCTAAGCGAGATCACAGCACAATTATGCATAGTGTGGAAAAAGTTGAAAAAATGTTGAAAGATGACCCACAAGTACAAATAGTTGTAAACGACTTAAAAAAACGAATACAATCGTAACTATTTGTATTAGTAGAAAAAAGTTTTCCACAAATCCACCGTTTCCACACACCTTATTATTATTAATATAAAAATATAAATTACTATTTCTAAAAGAGGTACAAAAATGAAATTTATAATTAACAGAGATGAATTTTTAAAAGGCATTACAAACGCAGGTAGAGTTGCAATTGCGAAAATAGATCCGATATTACAATACTTAAAACTAAATCTATTTGAAAATAGATTAGAAATTACAGGTTCTAATGGCACTTTGGCAATTTCTACTAAAATTCCTGCAATTAAAAATGATAAAGAAATCATAAGAGAAATTGTTCCTGGTTCAACATTAATTAATGCAAGGCTAATCAGTGAAATTGTTAAGCGTCTTGAAGGACAAGAAGTAACGTTTGAAATTTTAGATGATACTATGGCAAAAATCGAAAGTGAAAATTCTTCCTTCAAACTAAGTTCTATTCGAGCAGATGAATATCGTGAAATCAATCTTTCATTAGATGGCATAAAAGTAAATATGAATGTTAATGATTTTGTTGAAGCTGTAAACCAAGTAGGCTTTTGCGCTTCGGAAAAAAGTTCAAGACCAACTTTAACCGCTGTCAATGTTGAATGTAACTCTTCATCACTTATTTTTGTAGCTACTGACGGAGCTAGATTAGGCAAGAAAGAAATAAAAATCGACAATGATGATTTATTTAATGTAAATATCCCTGCTAAATCATTATTCGAAGCTGTTAAAACAATTACTAACGAAAAAGATATAAATTTATATGTAGGCGATAAAAAGGTTGCTTTTGAATTTAATGATACAATCATGACAACAACATTGATCGGTGGAGATTATCCAAATGTTAAAAATATTATCCCTCGCACTTTTTATTATTATTTAGAAGTAAATGCTGCTGAATTTTTAAAAGCAATCGATATGGGTGCAATTACAAGCGGTGAGAGAGAAAACGTCGTTAAATTAATCATGGATGAAGGGAAAGTTACAGTCACCTCCAAATCACAACAAAACGGCTCTAGTGATATTAAATTAGATTTATTTAAATATACTGGCGAAAGACTAGAAATGTCATTTAACTGTGATTACGTTTCTAATGCAATCAGAGCTTTAAAATCACAAGATGTATTAATTAGCTTTGTAGGAGAAATGAAGCCATTTACAGTTACTAATCGTAATGATGATAGCGTTATTCAACTTATAACACCTGTAAGAACCTATTAGAGCGTTATTTTTCTTAATCGTGTATACCTAATCGTATTAATAATACTTTTAAAAAAAGACCCTTTAATATATAATATTAAAGGAGTTTTTTATATGGTAAGCAATCTTAAAATTATTAAAATTGAATCTGAATACATCACACTAGGGCAATTTTTAAAATTTGCTGATGTAATTGATAGCGGAGCGATGGCTAAAGAATTTATCGCTACACATTCAATACTAGTAAACAACGAAGATTGTAAAATGAGAGGCAAGAAATTACGTGAAGGAGATCTTGTTACTATTGATAACTCCTTGTTTTTTGAAATTGGTAAATGATTGTTGAAAAAATTAAATTAAGAAATTTTAGAAATTATAGCTCATTGGATGTTTTGTGTTCACGAGGGATCAACTTTATTGTAGGTGATAACGCTAAAGGCAAAACAAATCTCATAGAAGCTATTTACATGCTTTCTTTCGGGAAATCGTTTAAAACATCGAGCAGTCAAGAAATGATTAAATTTGGAGCTTTAGAAGCGAATATAGAGGCTGAATTATGTTTCGAAGATTATAGAAAGGATTTATCTATTACTTTTAGCCAAAAAGGTAAAAGGATTACTCTTAATAAAAAACCTATCGCTAGATTGAGTGAAATTAATAATGTTATTAATGTACTCTCATTTGTTCCTAAAGATGCAAATATGTTAAAAGAATCGCCACGAACAAGAAGAGATTTCTTAAATGCTACAATTTCTAAACTTGATAATTCTTACCTTAAAAATTTAATTTCTTATGAACGACTTTTAAAAGAACGTAATGATGTTTT
>CAUWDL010000030.1:0-12292 GCA_963557285.1 uncultured Bacilli bacterium
TTATGCGTAAAAATCAGCTTTTTGTATATTCTTTTATAAAAAATCGTTAAATATATTTTTAAAAATGTACTAATTTGTTACATTGACTAACGTATGCCAAGGGGGTATATTGAAAATGACGATAGTCGAATAAATTTATCCTTATTTCTATAAGGGTTGTCATATTTTTTAAGGGGAGAGTTATGAAAAAGACTGGCAAAATTTTATTAGGCGTTTTAAGCGTTGGTACGATAATTGGTACTGCGTATGCAACATGGCATGTTTCACATGGCTTTGAGTCAACCAATGAAAGTTTAACACCTGGAATCGTTACAGATGTAGATTCTAATTTTGGAAAACTTAATGTAACTGCAACAGATGGACAAATTAAATTTGGTGGTACAATAGATAATGAAGAAGATTTACATGCTTCCTATAATGTTAAAGCTACTGGTATAGGAAAAAATAATCCATACGATTTATCAAACTATGAAAATTTAGCAACAGAATATTTACCATATCTTAATGTTAAAGTTGTAGTTGAAAGGGATGGCCACGAAGTTGAACCTACAGATAAGTTTTTTGATTATGTTGAAATTCCTACATTTAGTAAAGTTGACTATAATATTTGGCTAAAAGATGCTGACAAAGGGTATGATGTAAATATCGATTTTAAGTGGTCGCAAAAAACATTTGAAGGAAAAAATCCAGAATTGTATTTTTTGAAAAAGGAATTGGAGCATCTGAAGCTAAAAATATAATTAATACAATGAATAGCGCACTTAATGGTGTTACATTTAAATTCTTATTTACTGTTGGCAATGAAAATGGCGAATTGCCAGAACCTCAAGTTCATGAAACAGGCAAAGTAACGTTACCTGAAGTAGTTGGATCTAAATTAAACATCGATGGTTTAAAAGAAGGAAAATTAACTGCTGGAGAACATAATATTACTATCAACATTCAAGAAGAAGGCAAAGTTATAAAAGATAGTACTTTAATAATAAATGAAACTATTGATAAAGCTACTACAAAGCATAATGTTAAGTTAATTGCTAATTTTAAAAGTACAAAGACTTATTCATGTACATATAACTTTAAAGAAAATGCAACATATGCTTTAGAAGATGAAAAAGTGGTAACCGAGCAAGGACAAATTAAATTTACTGTAACTGAAAATGTTGATGTAAAATTTAAACATAATGAACAGTTAGTAAATCCGAATACGAATATAAATATTGGTGAGACAATTAAAATAGAAGCTACACCATCATCAGGGTATGAAATCACAAAGATTACTCATAATGGTACTTCATTAAGTTTAGAAAATCCTAGCTTCACTATGGTAAAAGGTGACAATATAATTTTAATTACTGTTGTGAAAAAAGCAATTGTGCCAGAAGTTAAATATTCTCAAATTAATTTAACTGCTGATAAAAATGCAACTGTTACGTTTAAAGATAACGGTAAAATTATTGAACCTAATACAAATATTGAAGTAGGTAAAGAAATCGCTGTTGAAGTAAAAGTTAATGCTGGGTATGAATTAAAAACATTAACTCACAACGGACGTAACATTACAAAAACTCTAAAGTTTACAGTTTTAGAAGGAGCAAATAATGTTACTGTTGCAACAAAAACAAAATCAATTGAATCTTTTACGACTGAAGAAAATATCAGCATAAAAGAGGAAGAAAGCAAAAAGTTAGAAATTACAGTAACTCCAAGCGATGTTATCAAAACATTTACAAGTCAAATTTGTACTCAAGAAGGAGTAAAACTTGAAACAAGTGATGTTATTTCTTTAGTTGATAATACTGTAACAGGGCTTAAAGAAGGTGTTGCATATGTTAAAATTACTACAAATGCAACAAATACTGATAATCAACCTTTAAGCAAAATTATTACTATTAACGTTGTAAAGAAAGAAGTTTTACCTCAACAAGAAGTGTTAGCGACTGTTGATTTTGGAAACCCAAGCGTTGAAATTAAAGATAATATTTATACTACAAAGGTAAATAATGAGAAATTAGCTAGTTATATTAATGAACATAGTACAGATAATTCTCTCATTGCAGTAACTTCTCAAACACTTATAACATTAGGCAGTAATGAGAAAGAATCCGGAATAAAATTTGCAAGCTCAAGTAAAGCGGGCTTGTTAGATTTAAAATTAACAAATCAAGTATCTAAAGTTCAACTAACTATTAGAGGCTGGAATAAAGATAGCCAAACAATTTTAATTAATAATATAAAGAAAACGCATAAATCATCAAATGGAGGTGTTGATACTGCATTTACATTAGATTTTGATCTAGCAGGGCCTAGTGATACAATTAATATTAAATCTCTGGAGAGATGTGTTATAACTAAAATGGTATTTTATAAATAACTTATGAAAAAAATATTAATCTCAATTTTGATTCTTGGTGGATTAATAGGAATTGGCTATTCTGTGTGGCACCTATGCGGTGCCACACGGGTTGGCGATGAAGAAACTATTACCCCAAGTATTGGAAATTTTGCTGAGCAAAAATTACTTAAATACTAACGAAATATTGTATGGATAAAAATATATTGGCTTTAATATTATCTATTGTTTTAGTCACAATGATACTTATTGTGTTTATTTTTGCTATACATGAATATTATACTTCAAATATAAAAAAGCTTAAAAAAAGTGATTTAGTTAAAGAATTCGAAAATAAAATAGATAAAGAAGAAACGTGTATTAATATTCCTTGCAGACCAATTATTTATCAATACTTTGATGCAAATAATTCATTTTATTATGAGAAACAAGATCCATCTGTATCTGTTAAAAAAATAAATAGATTTTATAAAATTAAAGAAAGAAAGTCTTTTTTAAGCGTTCTTAGTTCTATTTTAAATGCGTTGCTAGTTATCATATTATTAGGTGGAGCTGCATTTGGCATTTATTTAAAAGTCACAGGATCAAGATTAAATATTAACGGCAGTACATATGTTACAATTGCTAGTGGCTCTATGTCTTTTAAAAATGAACATAATTTATATTTAGATGAACACGAATTAAATGATCAAATTGAAACTTTTTCTTTCGTTGAACTTAAAAAAGTACAATCTAAAAATGATATTAAACTATATGGTATATATGCGTATGAAGATGATGACGGAGATTTAATTGTTCATAGAATAATAAAAGAAGAAAAAAGAGAAGATGGTATTTATTATACATTTAGGGGTGATGCTAATAGCAAGAGTGATTATTTTTTGATTAAAGACACGGATGTTTTATTTGAATATACTGGTTATAAAAACGTTCCACTAGGTTTTGCTATCAGTTTTGTTAATTCTATTTTAGGTATAATTTCAATTATTGAGGTTATAATTGTTTTATTAGTTCTTGATACTTATTCAGCAAAATATAAAAAAGTTTATGACGAATTATTAGATTCTCATATAAAAATTTTAAACGATTATGAAGAACGTAAAATAGGAATTTAATAGATGATATGCAAATACATACGATTATATCGTGTGTATTTGCATATTTTTATTTTTTATTATTTTAATCGAGATAATTTTATTATTAAAAGAAATTAAATTTTATGTATTGAAATATGTTTTTGATAAGTTTACACTATAATCGAACGGTGTTCGAAAATGAAAAATGATAGGAATAGTGTTGAAACTAGAATTGCAATAAAATCTGCATTCTCAAAAATTGTTACAGGGAAAACAATTGCCCCAAATAGTATTCGCGGAATACAAATTATCACAGGTTTTTCTCCTGGTACTATTTATTATCATTTCAAGAATAAAGCAGAACTTATTTTAGAAATAATCGATGACTACTGGAAGAAATGCTTATTAGAAATTGATAATATCGATGATTCGATTGATCCAGTTTTAGGAATTCGAAAATTATATGATATTCTTTTATTTAGATTTAAAATATTCCAGACATATTGGATTAAAGAAGTACTTAATTTAGATGCAAGCAATAAAGAAGTTGGTAAATCATCTGAGCTCAAGTATTTAACAAAAATAAAAAATAAAATTGAAAGCATTTTAAGAACTAATGAAAATTTTATAAATAAGGATACTATTCATGCTTTAGGAATAGAACGTCTTTGCAAATTTATTGTTAATACGCTATTAAATTCTATGAAGCAAAATGACGATGAAGAAGATTTTATATTTATAATTTCTAAAATAATTTTATAAAGGAGGATTTGTGAAAGAGAAGAGAAATTTTTATCTTACAATCGCGTTATTTGTAATTGGTGAAATAATTGTCTTCGGATTTATTTCATTACTTCAATTTGTTAGCCCTGCTGAAAATTTAATTGGATTTATTTTTACATTAATTGGAATGCATATTGGTATAGTTGCTTTTATTGTCAGTAAAAAAATCACTAAATTACCTAAGGATTTAAGAAAGCATTATATTATCGAATATATTCAATTAATACCATATATTCCATTTATTATTATTGGCATTGCGAAAGTACCTATTGATTTAACGTTGAAATATTCACTTATATTTGGTTACACGGGTATAGCGATTGTAATTAGTAGTATAAATACAATATTTTTTATTAAAAGTATGATTTTAAGGGGAGAAGAAATAATGTTTAAAAAGAAAAATGATGAGAAATTTAAAAGCTTAAGAATTTGTGATAATTTTTATCAAATTCTAGTTATTTTCCAATGCCAACTATTTTAGTCGGTACTTTAGCAGAGGATGGCTCAACAACCTATGGTGCTTATTCTTTATGTTTTCCATTTTATATCGCTGGGAAAGATTATTATGCGATGATTTTGAACTGCAGAAATAGTTCAAACACATGCAAAAATATTTTACGTACTGGAAAATGCACATTAAATTTTGTTCCAGATGATAAGAAAATTTTACGTGAATGTGTGAGACTTGGATTTCCTGGCGATGGCGCAAAGGAAAAAATGAAGGATTTTAAATTAACCATGGTTGATGGTGAAATGCAAAAAGAACATCCAGAGGATAATTTTCCAAAATGCATTCAAGAATGTTTTCAAGTTTTTGAATGTACATGGATGAAAGAAGTAGATGGTGCGCAAGATGATAAAGTTCAAGAAGAATATAATGGTCCATTTCATACTTGCAACGGAATCACATCTCAACATGGAGCACATTTCATTTTAAGAATTGATAAAATTTTATTGAAAGAAAAATATCATAAAGCGATTGTTAATGGTGTAAAAGCGAGTGATTTTCCACCTGTACCAGTTGATTACGGATATAGAGATAGCAAAAATTTCTGGATTGCAACTAGAAAACGCCCTTATGCTGAATCTGTACAAGCTAAGGCTGTTGACGTTCAATCAGTAATGTATGCAGCAAATAGAATCGATCCAAGAGTAAAATTTAGTGAAGAAGCTTGTGCTACAATGACTAAAGTACCACGCATTTTCTTAAATCAAGCACTAAAAGGATGTGTAGATTGGGCGCTTAAACATAATGTAAGTTTATTATTACCTGAACACATGGAAAAAATTAGAAATAAACATGATGGTGAGTAATATAGGATAAAACTTTTTCGAGGAGGGAGTATGAAAAAGCATAGAAAGAGCATATCGTTGCTGCTAGGAGTTGCAGCAATAGCTATGATTGCGCCATTGGCAACTAGTTGCGGTGAAAATCCACAAACACAAAATGAAAATAAGATATTTGCGAATATTGGGGTTGAAATAGTAGGAAAAGGCGCTTTAAAATTTCAACAAAACGGAAGTGAAACAACTGATAAGCAAATTGAAATTGATAAAGAGGTTATTTTAATTGCGACACCTGAAGAAGGTTATGAATTAGAAGCAATTTTAATTAATCAAGAAGATTTTACAACAACAAAAAAAGCTATTTTTAAAGAAATAAAACAAAATAGTAATAAACCTACACCAGAACCAACAGTAGATGAATTCACTATTAAAATTGACGAGCACTTACATGGAGAAGTAAAAGTAAGTAAATTAAGTGGCAAAGTTGGAGACTTAGTTACAATTAACGCTATTCCTAATGATGGATTTAAACTACAAACATTATCATTTAATAATAAAGAAGTTAAAAATAATAGTAATGTATCGCCCATTAAAGGAGTGAATACTGTTAAAGCAATATTTGTTGCTACTGATAAACCTCAACCAGAACCTGAGCCTCAACCTGAAGAAAAAAGATTTAATATTGAGATTTCATCAAGTCAATTCGGTGAAGTTATTGCAAGTAAAACTAACGGTATTGTCGGAGAAAGTATAACTTTTAAAATCACACCGAATAAAGGATATCGATTAAAATCATTCAAAATTAACGGTGCAATTGTTAACTCAGAAGAAGCTTATATGCCTGTAGAAGGAACTAATAGTGTTGAAGCGATTTTTGAAAAAAGTGAAATTGCTCCTAACCCAGAAGAGAATAAGAAAGCTACAATTACAGTTTGTGATACGTCTATTAAAGATGCGGCTGAATATATTCCTGATGTTGATTCATTTGAATGTCTTAATTTAGCAATAACAAATGTAGAAGGCAATAAATTATATGGAACGCAAGATCATAAAATAAGATTTGGAAATTCGTCAACTAACGGAAATCTAGGATTCACTTTTGATAAAGAATATAATATTAAAAAAATCATAATAAAAGGTAGTTCTTATAAAGAAGATGGTGTTGTTCCTTTAAAAATTGATTATGGTACAAATCAGAATGATGTGTCGCTAAAAGGGGAAGTTGCTGAATATACTTATGACAAAAGTGTACAAACTAGCTACTTAAAAATATCTACTGCTGAAGTTGGAAAAAGATTGATTTTAAATTCAATTGAATTAGTTTTAGATGAAAAAAATACTGACTCTCCAGATATACCATTGCCTGATGTTCCACAAGAAACTAAAGATGTGAGTATTGACATTGTTGATTGTTATGATAAGGGACAAGGAGCAGCATTTACCCCAACTTTAGATAATTTTAATTTTAACGAAATAGGTATTACATCGGTAAGTGGTGAGAATTTGTTTAAAGATCCTGCTGATGGAATTAGATTCTCGTCATCAAAAAAATCCGGAATTTTAAATCTTCAATTAGATAGAAGATATAATATCCATAAAGTTGTTTTAATTGGAAGTAATTTTGCAGATGATATTCCTGAAGTAACAGTAGATAATTCTTATCAAAGCGTAAAATCAAATTTCAATAAAAAAGCTGAATTCATTTTTAATGGAAATGAAACTAATGAACTTCACATTTCAACTCCAAAGAAACAAAGATTTGTCTTAAAACGAATTGTTTTAACGATTGGAGGTAGTAATCCAGAAATTGTTCCACCTAATCCGGATGGAGGTGATAAACCTGATGTACCAGAAACTCCTGATGTACCGTTAGATAAATCGCTTGTAAAAATTGAACAATTCGGCGAAGGAAACGGAACAATAGAAGTCAGTGCAAAAGAAGGGAAAAAGGGAGACAATATTTCTGCATCTATTAAAGCTGATTCTAACTCGAAAATAGCAACAATTTTTTTCAATTACCAATATGTTGCTGTAGAACCAACAAACCAATATACTTTTACTCTTGAAGAAGGAGTAAATACCTTAACAGTAACATTTGTTCCATCTGATTATGAAGGAAATAAATTTGATTATTTATATAATAATCAACAAATTAAACCTAGTAGGGGAACGGCAGGAAAATATGATTCATATTACGAACCTGTTAGAGGACTTAAAGGAGAAGCTTTAAAACAAGGCCTACATAATATTATTAAAGGGCATAAAGCGTTTTCATATAAAAGTTTAAATGAAAGCATGAAAATTACTGATGTTGATCCGTTTAATTCAAGCAATATAATATTTACTTATGAAGGGTCACTTAAAAAAGGTACATCGTTTAATAAAGAACATACTTGGGCAAAATCACATGGCAATTTTGGAACTAGTACAGGTCCAGGTTCAGATATGCATCATTTAAGACCATCTGATAGTAGTTTAAATAGTACAAGAAGTAATTTTGATTTTGCTAAAGTAACAAATGGACAAGATTGCGGCGAAGGCTATAAACGGAGTAGACCAACTATGAAAGGTAATAAAGTTGGTGGTGGTTTCTTTGAACCAAAAGATGAATTTAAAGGTGATGTCGCTCGTATGATATTCTATATAGCAACAAGATATGAAGGGGATGACTATAGTTCAGATTTAGAGGTTTCAGTTGGAAAAGGATTAAAACCTATCGATACAAATAAATTTAATGTTTTTTCAGGTGCTACTGGAGTTCATGGTGACTTTAATTCCCTTTATGAATGGGCTACTACAAAAATCGATCCTGTTAGTGATTTTGAAATGAATAGAAATAATATTATTGATGAAAAATATCAGCATAATAGAAACCCTTTTATTGACCATCCAGAATTTATTATTATGATTTATGATAAAACTTATTCTGGACCAGGTGCTTTAAACGAATAAATAATAAAAAGTTGCCATTAAGTGGCAACTTTTTATTAATTCGTTTGAAAGTAATTTTTAAACTAAATTTAAGTTTAAAACTTATTGTACATATACAATTATATCTAGTAAATTTAAAAATATGTATTATATTAGTATTAGATAGGAGGGGAATTAAATATGGAAGGTAACGTTAATTCAAATCAAAATAGTTATGAAGATTCTATAGTGATTGATCAAGATTTTTCAAGCAGTGCTGTTAAAAAATCTACTTTTTATTCCCGAGTATTTTTATATTTTGGATTAGGACTTTTAGTTACAGCTGGTGTTGCTATAGCGATGTCATTTGTCTTCGGACTTATGTCACCTGATTCACAAATGATGTTTTATTCAATTTTTTTAGTTGTAAGCTTGTTTGTTATGATTGGCTTGCAATTTATGATGTCTATGCGTTTAGCTAATCCACATGGGAAATCAATTTTAGTACCTTATATAGTTTATGCTATCGTATACGGTATCATGTTTGGAAGTATTGGTGCTCTTGTAGATTCACAAAACGGTGCTTTAGTTATTGGAATTGCACTTGGCATGACAAGCTTGATATTTCTTGCAATGTGTGGTTTTGGCTATTTATCACATCAAAAAATGCCACAGCTTGCTAAAATAGTTTCAACATTATTTATTGGAATAGGCTTATTAGCTCTTATTAACTTTGTCTTATTACCATTTGCTTTGTTTGGTGGCAATTATGCGGTATATTATGCTAATGGCATGATTTATTGGATTACAGAAGCTGTTTTCTTTGCAGTATTTTTACTTTATACAATGATTGACTTTGCTAGAATAAGAAATATTGCTGATCATGGTTTAGCAAATCATACGCCAAATGTTAGTTTGTTCTGTGCATTTACTATTTATACAGATTTTATAGCTATTTTCACATATGTATTAAGATTTGTTCTTATTGCTATGGCAAATAGAGATAATTAGATAAGATTCAAAATAAAAACAACCCCATCAGTGCGCTTTTAAACGATTAAACTTGATTGGGTTTTATTTTGAGCAAATTTTGAAAAAATATCGAATTAAATGTTTTGTGTATGTGAAGATAGCTAAAACTAAATTTTAATTATTCTTTGGATATTTGCTTTTTAATTCTCTTATATTTGATGAACGAGGAAGCTGCTTTAAAGTTACGTACATTTGATTTAACGCTTGTTCATATTTTGATTTTGAGTTTTTGTTAGGCTTGTAGTATTCAATATTCTTAATTATTTCTGGCAAATATTGTAAGTGTGGCCAAATTGAAGGGTTATCATAAGGATACTTATCGATTTCTTGAACTCCGACAGGTGTGCATTTTAAATAGTCAAGAACATCTAATGGTAATTCATTAACTTCGGAATAAGCTTTTTCCATTGCATCGCATGCAGCTCTTGATTTTGGAGATAAAGCTAAATCAACGATTACAACACTAATTGGAATAATAGCTTCAGGCAATCCGACTTCGTAAGCACTTTCAATAGCGATTTTCGTTCTCATACATGCTTGAGGATTAGCGATTCCAACATCTTCATAAGCAGTTACTAATAATCTTCTTGCTAACGAATCTAAATCACCACTTGCTAAAATTCTAGCAGCATAGTATATAGCTGCGTTCACATCGCTTCCTCTTATAGACTTTTGCAAAGCACTTACAGAGTCATAGTGACCGTTTTCATCATTATCGATTGATGAATTAGAAATCTTAACTATTGAACGTGTTTTTTCAATTGTGATTTTTTCATCATTATTTATTGATAAAATCTCTAGATAATTTAATGCAAAACGTATATCGCCGTTAGATTTTTTAGCGATATATTCTAATGACTCATCGTCTATCTTAATATTATTATTTAAGCCATGTTCATTTGTGATTGCTCTTTTTAGTGCTAAAACAACTTCATCAATTGAAAGACGTTTTACTTCTAAAAGGTGAAGTCTAGATCGTATCGCTTTATTTATTGAAATATATGGATTTGAAGTAGTAGCTCCAATTAAATATATGCTACCATCTTCGACACTAGGTAATAAAATATCTTGCTTATCCTTATTTAAACGATGTATCTCATCTATAATTAAAATTGAACAATTATAGTGCTTTGCGTTTTCTATTGCATCAACAATATCTTTTTTGTTACATGTTACGGCGTTTAAAAGTGTGTAATGCGCGCCTAACGAATTAGCGTAGCATTCTGCAATTGTTGTTTTTCCTGTTCCTGGTTCACCAAATAAAATAAAAGACATCGGTATATTTTTACTTACACTAGATGATAAAAAGCCATTTTTACCTACTAATTCACTTTGACCAATGATATCTTCTAATTTTTTTGGACGCATTCTAAAAGCTAATGGTTTATTCATGTATTTATTATACATAATTTTTATGTTCTATTTAATAAAATGCGATTGGCATAACTATTATTTAAGCACATATTTATGTATAATAATAAATATGAAAGTTGTATTGCAGGAAGTATTAAATGCTAGCGTAACGATTGATAATGAAATTTTTTCTTCAATTGGAAAAGGATATTTATTATTGGTTAGTTTTACAAATGGCGATAATGATGAAATTTTAGAAAAAATAGCTTCTAAAATATGTAAGTTAAGAATTTTTTTAGACGAAAATGGAAAAACAAATTTGTCACTTAGTGATGTAAATGGTGAAATTTTAAGTGTCTCACAATTTACAATTTATGCTGATATTCATAAAGGAAATAGACCTAGTTACGTTAATTGTATGAGACCCGATGAAGCAAGTGTACTTTATGACAAGCGGAACCAAATTTTAAAAGAAAAAGGTTTCATTGTTAGAACAGGGGTTTTTGGAGCTGATATGAAAGTTAATTTAATAAATGATGGACCATATACATTAGTTGTAGATAGTAAGGAATTAGGGTTTTAATTATGAAAGTTATGTTAGGTTTAAGTGGTGGCGTTGACAGCGCAGTTGCTGCTTATCTATTAAAAAAACAAGGTTACGAAGTTATTTGCTGTTTCATGAGAAACTGGGATTCAATGGCGAATAATGATGTCTTGGGAAATCCAACTGTCAATGACAATCAATGTCCTCAAGAAAAAGATTATCGTGATGCATGTTTGGTTGCTGATAAATTAGGGCTAAAAATGATGCGTATTGATTTTATCAAGGAATATTGGGACTATGTTTTCACGTATTTTTTGAATGAATATAAACTAGGCAGAACTCCTAACCCTGATATTTTTTGCAATAAATATATAAAGTTTGGGCCTTTTCTAGATTTTGCGAAGAAAAATGGCTGTGATATGATTGCTATGGGGCATTATGCTAAAAGAGTTGACGAAAATGGAAAGACGTATTTATATAAAGCCCATGATAAAAATAAAGATCAAACATATTTTTTAAGTCAAATTAGTAGTGAGCAATTAAAATCATGTTTATTTCCTCTAGGAGATATTGATAAAACAGAAGTGAGAAGAATTGCTCATGAATTAAACCTAGAAAGCGTAGAAGATAAAAAAGATTCTACTGGGGTTTGCTTCATTGGAGAGAGAAACTTTAAAGAATTTTTAAAAAATTATATTCCAGCAAAAAAAGGAAAGATAATGGATATTGCTACTAATACCGTTTTAGGTGAACATGATGGTGTTATGTATTACACACTTGGTCAAAGAAAAGGCTTAGGTATTGGCGGTATAAACGGATTGCCTACTCATGGCTGGTTTGTTTGTAAAAAGGATGTTAAAAATAATATTTTATATGTTGCGAGTGGAAGTGAAGATGAACATTTATTTAGTGATGAAGCTGTAATTAATAATATAAATTTATTTAATGATAAGCTAA
>CAUWDL010000031.1:0-11891 GCA_963557285.1 uncultured Bacilli bacterium
AAATTAAAGCAGTTATTAGAAAAGCTACAATTTCAGGTCAATTCCACCCAGTCTTCTGCGGTTCAGCATACAAGAATAAAGGTGTTCAATTATTACTTGATGGTGTTATTGATTATTTACCATCACCAATGGATATTACTCCAGCAAAAGGAACATTACCAGATGGTACAGAATATCACTGTATTCCTGATGATAATGCACCAATGGTTGGTATCGCATTTAAAATCGCTACAGACCCATTTGTTGGTAGATTATCTTATTTCAGAGTTTATAGTGGTGTCTTAAAGGCAGGCAGTTATGTTTATAACTCAAACAAGGGTGTTAAAGAAAGAATTGGACGTTTAGTCTTAATGCACTCAAATCATAGACAAGAAGTCGAAGCACTTCACGCTGGTGAAATTGGTGCTGTTATTGGCTTAAAGAATACAACTACAGGTGAAACACTTTGTGATGAATCATTAGATGTTGTATTAGAAAAGATGGAATTCCCAGAGCCAGTTATTGAAGAAGCTATTGAACCTAAGACTAAAGCTGATCAAGAAAAGATGTCATTAGCATTAGCTAAATTAGCTGAAGAAGACCCTACATTCAAAGTTCATACAAATGAAGATAGCGGTCAAACAATTATCGCTGGTGTTGGTGAATTACACTTAGACATTATTGTTGACAGATTAAGAAGAGAATTCAACGTTTCAGTTAACGTTGGCAAACCTCAAGTCGGTTACCGTGAAACAATCAGAAGAGAAGGTGATTGTGAAGGTAAATACATTAAACAATCTGGTGGTAGAGGACAATATGGTCACGTCGTTATCGACTTTGAACCAAATCCAGGAAAAGGATTCGAATTTGTCAATGCTATCGTTGGTGGCTCTATTCCAAGAGAATACATCAAACCAACTCAAGATGGTTTACAAGATGCTTTACAAAGAGGTCTTGTTGCTGGTTATCCAGTAATCGATATTAAAGCTACATTACATGATGGTTCATACCATGATGTTGATAGTAGTGAAGCTGCTTATAAGATTGCTGCTAGTATGGCTCTCAAAGAAGCTGCTAAAAAATGTGATCCTGTTATCCTTGAACCAATTATGAAGGTTGAAGTTACAGTTCCAGAACAATATTATGGTGATGTTATCGGTGATATTTCACGTAGAAGAGGAAATATGACTGGTGAAAGCCAAAGAGGAAATGCTAAGATTGTCGAAGCAGAAGTACCATTATCAGAAATGTTCGGATATGTTACTGATTTACGTTCATTCACTCAAGGCAGAGGAAGCTACTCAATGGAATTTGATCACTTCGGAGAATGTCCAAAATTCATTCAAGAAGAAATCATTAAGAAGAGTGGCATGTCAAATCGATAATCGTTTATTTATCTTTAATAGATAAATATTGATTATAAAAATAAAATTAAGTAAAATATTTTTATTGCAGAATGCTATTTATTAAGTAGGAGGAAAGATATTACTTATGGCAAAAGAAAAATTTGATAGAAGTAAGGTCCATATGAACATTGGAACTATTGGTCACGTTGACCATGGTAAAACAACCTTAACTGCTGCTATCACACACGTTCTTTCAAAGAATGGTATGGCTCAATCAATGGATTATAACCAAATTGATGCTGCTCCAGAAGAAAAACAAAGAGGTATTACAATCAATACTTCACACATTGAATACCAAACATCAAAGAGACACTATGCTCACGTTGACTGCCCAGGGCACGCTGACTATGTCAAGAACATGATTACTGGTGCTGCACAAATGGATGGTGCTATCCTTGTTGTTGCTGCTACAGATGGTGTTATGCCACAAACAAGAGAACACATCTTACTTGCTAGACAAGTTGGTGTTCCATACATCGTTGTTTTCTTAAACAAATGTGATTTAGTTGACGATCCAGAATTAATCGACTTAGTCGAAATGGACGTCAGAGATTTATTAAATAAATATGGATTCCCAGGCGATGACATCCCAGTCATTAGAGGAAGTGCTAGAAAAGCATTAGATGGCGATCCAGCTGCTGAAAAAGCAATCTTAGACTTAATGGATGCTGTTGATTCATACTTCCCAGATCCAGTAAGACCAACAGACAAACCATTCTTAATGCCAATCGAAGACGTTATCACAATTACAGGCCGTGGTACAGTCGTCACTGGTAGAGTTGATAGAGGTACAGTTAAATTAAACGATCCTGTTGAAATTATCGGTATCAAACCAACAATTTCATCAGTTGTTACAGGTATTGAAATGTTCAGAAAGACACTTGATTTCGCTGAAGCTGGCGATAACGCAGGTATCTTATTAAGAGGTGTTTCAAGAGATCAAGTCGTTAGAGGACAAGTCTTAGCAAAACCTGGTTCAATTACACCACACTCAAAATTCACATGCCAATGCTACATTCTTACTAAAGAAGAAGGTGGTAGACATACAGCTTTCTTAAGCAACTACAGACCACAATTCTACTTCCACACAACAGATATTACTGGAACAATTACTCTTCCAGCAGGAACAGAAATGGTTATGCCAGGTGATAATGTTTCATTCACAGTTGAATTAATTCACCCAGTTGCTGTCGAAAAAGGTACTAAGTTCTCAATCCGTGAAGGCGGAAGAACAGTTGGTGCTGGTACAGTTAGCGAAATTATTAAATAGTTTCGACTTACCACTAAACAGTTTATTATTAAAAGACCTAGAATTTTCTAGGTCTTTTTTAATAGAATTTCATTAAACAGATGTTAAGTATATTTGGTTTATATTGATATTTTTACAATCATTTATACATTAAAATAAACAAAAAAGTGAGATAAATATATGAGTTAACTCAATACACTCACTTTTGAATAAAGCCATTATTAAAGTTCGTTAATAAGTTCTACTAGTAATTTAAATGCAACGTTTGATGATTCTTCGATCATTTTATAAAATTCATTTTCTGAACCGTTTTTAGTATCGCTTACGCCTTTAACAAATAACATCGGTACATTATTTTTATTTGCAATTAAAGCTAATCCAGAGGCTTCCATTTCACAAATTGAACATTTATATGTATTTTGTAATTTTTCCTTAAAATTGGCGTCAGCAATGAATTTATTGCCTGATGCACATGTTACTGTTGGAATTGATGGAAATTTTTTATCTAAGAAAGCTTTTAATTCTTTTGTTAAGACGGGGATGTAGATATCTTTATATTCGTCACGATAGCCAAGTGGACAGTGATCTATTGCACTAGTATCAAATTCATAATCAAATACTTGGTCAATAAAAACAGTCGATTTTAAACTTAATGAATCAACAAGTGAGCCAACAACGCCATAATTAAGAAGAAAATTTACTTTATAATTTGAAATTAAATATTGAGCAGCAGCAGCAGCGTATATTTCGCCTACTCCTGAATTGATAGCTATTATTTCTTTGTTATTAATAATAACTTTTTCGATTCGATATGGAAATGTTTCCAAGGTAATAGTTTTACAATCGCCATGTGAAAATATTTCTTTAAATTCTGTTTCTGTAGCAATAATTAGTCCAATATTTTTATTCATATTAATGTGAATGACCTCCTATAGAAATTAATAAAACGAATAGTACTATGCCTAATAATATATATAAAAAACTATATTTTGACTTATGATCTTTTAAACCAATTGGAATCATTTCAATGAAAAGGACATATAATAAACTTCCTGTTGAAATAGCAAGTAAAATAGCAATGAATAAAGGTTCGATTGATATTGATGATACAAAATATCCTACAAGTGAAAATATAAAAGCAGGTAGTGCGCTAACTGTTGTCATAAGCATAGAAAATTTGATCGATTTGTTGTGATTTATAAAAGACATATACATTGTATAGCCTATGATTAAGTTATGTATAAAAAGAACAATTGAAGTAACAATGCCGTTGATTGGTATCCCATTATAGTTTGTTAAGAAGGTAATTCCTAATGATAAGCCCTCAGGAATATTGTGAATAGAAATTGCTATAAAAAATATTAAGCTTGCAAAACCTAATGATTTTTCTTCGAAAACTTCAACAGAATGTGCGTGATCACCACAAGATTCAGCATCTTCTTCGTCTTTATGATGATGATGTGTTAATAAATGTATCCCTTCGTGCATACCGTAAAATAAAAATCCAACACCAAAAATAATTAAGCAAACATATGTTGCGGATAAAATGGAATTATCAACAACTTGACCCATATGCTCTAACGATTCTGGGAACAATTCTATTAGTGTAAGAGCAAATAAAGCACCTAAAGAAAAATTAACTAAAAAACTTAAAATCTCTTTGTTTACTTTTTTAAAAGAGACACCTAATAGTGATCCTAGGAATGAACCCATGACTGTTCCAAATAAACTAAAAAAAATTGCGTAAATCATACGAGATTACATTATATTACAAAAAGTGATAAACTATAAGTAATATGAAAATAGGAATTTTAGGTCAAGGTGTATCAGGTTTATTTCTTGCACTGATGCTCAAATTTGAAAATGACAATTTAGACATTACAATTATAGATAAGAATGTAACTCCAGGACGAAAATTTTTAGCTACTGGAAACGGGAGATGTAATCTCGCTAATTTAGAAACGAATGAGAATTCATATAACTGCGTTGAAGGCGCAAACTTAGTTAAGGATTTTAATGCTAAATCATTGATTGAATTCTTAAATAATATTGGTGTTATTACAAGAAACATCAACAATCTTGTGTATCCTTTTTCGTTAAGTGCTAAAAATTTACTAGATTATTTAGTTGATTACGCTAAGCAAAAGAAAATTAGATTTATTAATAACGAGAATTTTATTGATTATGAAATCTTAAATGAAAAAATCAAAGTTACTACAAGTAAGAAAAACTTTAGTTTTGATAAATTTATCTTTGCTGCAGGAAACGGCAGTGCTCCTCAACTTGGTGGAGCAACATCATGCTTATCCGTTTTAGAGAAAAAAGGATATAAAATTGCTGAAGGAAAACCTGGATTATGTCCTATAAGAACTGTTGAAAGCACAAAAACTGTTGAAAATCAGAGAGTAAAAGCAAAAGTAACATTACTTATTGATAAAAAAGTAGTTTATGAGGAAACTGGTGAAGTACAATTCAAAAAAGATGGATTAAGTGGTATATCTATTTTTAATTGTTCATCGATGATTGCTAGAAGTAATAAATTTAAGAAAGCTATTATTAGAATTGATCTTGTCCCTGATAAAACCGCAGAAGAATTATTTAAAGAATTTACTCTTCTTAATGTTATTTCTAATAAATCATTTCTTAACGGAATTTTTACTAAAGAAATTTCTGAATATATTAGAAAAAATAGTGGTGTAAAAAATCCTTATATTTATTCGCCTAGTGAATTAAAGAAATTAGCTTATTTTGTTAAAAATATCGAATTTACATATAAGGAATCATATGGATTCAATGATTCTCAAGTAACAATTGGAGGATTAAAGCTAAATCAAGTATCTGATAATCTAGAAAGCAAAAATGAAAAGAATGTTTATTTTATAGGTGAATGTTTAGATATTGATGGACTATGTGGCGGCTATAATATTATGTATTGTGCTGCTAGTGCACATAAGGTTGCGAAAGCAATTATAAGTGATATTCAATAATTAATTTATATCATAAAATTTATAGGATTCTATAGTATTATCGTTTAATTGGATAATCAAATAGGATCCTTTTTTTGAATCCCTAGGACGAGTAGCACTACCTGGATTAAAAACAAATGTTTCACCAACTTTGGTAGCTAATTTTTGATGCGTGTGGCCAAAAAGAAAAATATTAGTGTTCAAAGATGAGATGTATTTATTTGGATCAAAGCCAAACAAGAAACCATCTCCATGCTCCATGTGAATTGTAACTTCGTTTATTTTGAAATCTAGCTTTATAGGATAATTTTCAAAATCACAATTACCTTTTACGGTAGCATATCCATCAATTTTGGACTTGGGCAAACAAGAGTCACCTAGGTGGAGAAAATAATCGACATCATAATGTTTTAACTTCAATTGCTTTAAAATTTCTTCATTTCCATGTGTGTCACTAACTACTAAAATTTTCATATGTTTTCATTTTAATACTTTTAATTTAAAAGTATCTAAAAAAATAAAAAGAAATATATTTATTTTGGCTATATAATGTTTATAATAATTCTTGGTAATTTTTATGAACGAAAAAGAGAAATTAGAACAAAGAAAAACACCTTATCTAGATGCTTATAAAAAGTATATTAATGAGCATACTACAGTTTTTGATGTACCTGGTCATCACCAAGGAAAAATCAGAACTGATTTTGATAAGCTTTTTGGCCATAGTGTTTATAAAAATGATGTCAATGCTCCACGAGGAATGGATAATTTAATGCACCCAACTGGATGTATTAAAGAAGCGCAAGACCTTTTTGCAAAAGCGTGTCATGCCGATCATGCTAAATTTTTAGTAAATGGTTCTACTAGTGGTAACCTAGTAATGATTCTCTCAGCTGTAAGGGCTAAAGAAAAAATTATTATGCCACGAAATGTTCATAAAAGTGCGATTAATGGCTTAATTTTAAGTGGTGCAATCCCAGTTTTTATAATGCCAGAAATCGATAAGGCTACCGAGATTGTTAATCAGCCAACTTTTAAAGAATGGAAAGATGCTATTGATAAGAATCCTGATGCTAAAGCTATTTTTATTATCAATCCAACATATTTTGGAGCTACATGTGATTTAAAACATGTTGTTAAATACGCACACGCTCATAATATGGCTGTACTAGTCGATGAAGCACATGGAACACATTTTTATTTCAGTAATAAACTTCCATGTTCTGCTATGGATGCAGGGGCAGATATGGCTACTTTATCAATTCATAAAACTGGTGGTAGTTTGACTCAAGCGTCTCTTCTACTATCAAAAGGAGATAGAATTTCGCAATACGAAATTGCAAAATCATTTAATTTAATAACTACAACATCACCTAATTCAATGTTGATGGCTAGTCTAGATGCAGCTAGAAAATTCCTTGTATTTAAAGGAAGCCGACATATTTATAACGCAATAAAGCTTGCTAAACAAGCGAAGGAAAGAATTAATCAAATACCTGGATTTATAGCTCATTCTAAAGATTATTTTATAAATGAATGTGATGCTTATAGTTATGATGAGACGAAATTATGTGTTGAATTAGATAGATTATCAATAAGTGGTTTTGATTTATACAAATTATTAAAGGACAAATACAGTGTTCAAATTGAATTAGCTGAAACATACGTATTTTTGTTGCTTTTTACGATTGGTAGCGAACAAAAAGATGTTGATACAATTGTAGAAGCTCTTCAAGATATTAGCGATAAATACTATGATCCAAGTGTTGTATATAGTGATGAAACTCATTTTGTTAGTGGCTTCCCTTCAATGGAAGTTAGACCAAGAGTTGCATATCACGCACCTTTAAAAGCAATTCCGCTTGATAAAGCGTTAAATAAAATTTCAAAAGAAATGATTATGATTTATCCACCAGGAATCCCAATTATTATTCCTGGAGAAGTTTTTACTCAAGAAGTAATTGATGAAATTAAATATTTCCAAAAACATAAAGCGACAATTTTATCAGATTGGAATACCACTGATGAAGTAAGTGTTGTTGATGAGGAAAACTGGGATTTAAATGATTCTGAAAATAACGAACTTTAATCAATTTGTTTTATTTAATTACTATGTATTTTATAATAGTAAATGATGAAAAAAAGTAATAACACACGAAGCGTTAAAATTGAAAGAATTGATACGAATATAAGCACAGGTCTAACAAGTGAAGAAGTTTTAAAAAGAACGCAAGATGGCTTGGTGAATAAAAGTAATAAAGTAAAAACAAAAAGTCATTTTAAAATTATTTTTACAAGCTTTTTCACTTTTTTTAATGTCATTTTATACGCTCTAGCTTTTGTTTTTTTAATGTTTCAATTATTTTATCCTGATGGATTAAAATATATTCCAATTACAAAATATGGTTTTCTTTTCGTAATCTTATGCAATTCTTTAACGTCTATCATTTCTCAAGAAATATCAAAATCGACTGTAGAAAAAATGAAACTTTTAACCGATCCAAAAGCATTTGTTTTAAGAGATTCTTCTTTAAAGGAAGTTAATGTTGAAGATATTGTTCTGGATGATCTAGTTTCTTTAACTTCAGGAAAAGATGTACCATGTGATTTGATTGTCAAATCAGGTGAAGTGCTTGTAAATGAATCTATGCTCACTGGTGAAAGCGATCCTCTTGTTAAAAAAGTTGGTGATAAAATTTATTCAGGAAGTTTTATTATTTCTGGAAAATGTCTTGCTTTAGCTAATAAAGTTGGTAAAGAAACATATATCTCAAAGCTTGAAGGAAAAATTAGCAGTATTAAAAAGCAAAAATCGAAATTAATGACAAATATTTATAAAATTATTAAATATTTGTTCATATTCATGGTACCAGCTACAATAGCGGTAGCTATAAAAACTTATTATGTTGGTGTAGATGGTATTCATTGGCAATTTAGTTTGAATGTTATAACTAAAGCTGGTGCTACATTAGTTGGAATGATTCCAATTGGAATGATTCTATTGTCGTCAATAACGTTGTCACAATCTATTGTTAAACTTTATAAGAAAAAGACGATGGTACAAGAGTTATATGCTATTGAAAACCTAAGTAGAGTTGACACATTATGTCTTGATAAAACTGGAACGTTAACAACTCAAAAATTTATCATTGAAGAAGTTATAAATTTAACAGAGGAAGATATAAATATTGTAATGAAGAATTATTTAGGAGCAAGTACAGATGGCAATGCAACTAGTAATGCTTTAATAAAATATTTCGGTACAAATAAAAATTTTAATTTTCTTAGATTTGAACCATTCGATAGTTCAAAAAAATGTTCAACATTATATATAAATGAAAGTGAATATTATTCGCTAGGAGCACCCGAATATATATTTAATAATAAAGAAATTCTCGACAAATATAAGCGTTATCTTGATGATGGATTTAGAATGATCGGATTAACTCATAACGAGACACCAATTGGCTTAATTTTACTAAAGGACGAATTAAGAAAAAATATTAAAAATACACTAAATTATTTTAATGATTTAAATGTAGATATAAAAATTATTAGTGGAGATAATGTTTCTACTGTTCAGCAAATTAGTAAGCAAGCAGGAGTAAAGAATCATCAAAAAGCAATTTCTATGGAAGGTGTTAAATTTGAAGACATTCCTAAAATAGTTGATGAATATTCAATTTTTGGTCGAACAACTCCTGACCAAAAGCAAGAAATTATTAAACAATTAGAATTAAAAGGCAAAACTGTTGGCTACATTGGTGATGGAGTTAATGATACTCAATCTTTAAGACAAGCAAATTGTAGCGTTGCATTAAAAAGTGGCGCAGATTCTACAAAAGCAGTTAGTGATGTAGTTTTATTAGATGATGATTTTTCACATTTGCCAGATGTTTTAAAAGAAGGAAGACGCGTTGTTACCAACATTCAACGATCGTTACTATTATTTTTAACGAAATCGATATTTATTGGATTATTCTCAATTGCTTCTATTTTTATGAAAGAAGGAATGCCTATTGAAATTGAAACAATCTATATTTATGAATTTATATCGGTAGCATTATGCGGATTCTTATTGTCAATTGAAAATAATGTACCTAAAGCTGATGATGGCAATTTTGTATCTAAGGTTTTTATTAAATCGATAATATTTGGATTGTTTATGTTTATCGGTGCGATCATTCCTACGATAATAAATGTGTTCTATCCTTTAGAACATCTTGCAGGTATTATTACAATAAATGTAACAATTTCTGGAGTTATCATTCTATTCTTAATATGTAGACCGTTTACGAAATATTCTCAAATTGTTTTTTCAGTTGGATTTGTTTTATCATTTTTATTTCTTATAGGATTCCCACAAGTATTCTTAGAACCTGATTATTTAAAAGGTGCTGCTAATCTTGGTGAACAAATTAATTTAGTATTCGGATGTTTCTTTGATTTTAAATATTTAAATACTTACACTTATCCTGAATATTTAATTTCAATTATCTATTTAATATTGGGATTAGGAATTTATTTAGGAATTGATTATTTAGTCAAGTATACTTGTATTTTATTTAATAAATTAACTAAAAAAACGATAAATAAGCTTAAAAAATAATTTTAATTTAAAACATACGTTTATTATGTTTTAATTATAATAAATAATTTTTAGAGGTAGATTTATGGAAGAACAAAATACTGTAGAAAATGAAGGTTTAAGTTTCTCTGATATATGGGCGGTTATTAAAAAATACTGGATTGGTTTAGTTACCATAATTTTTGTTTGCGCAATTATTGGCATTTTGAGTGTTTTTTTTTATTGTCCCAAAAAAATATGAAGTTACTCAAAGAATATATTATCTTGAAGAAAAGAGTCCTGATGCTGTTGTACCAGATCCAGCACCTGAAACATTCGAAAATAAAGATAATGCTAATATTGACCAAAACGCTAGTGAACGTGCAGTCGATTTAGTTTTTCCGTTTTTAAATGATAGACCTGTGTATGAAAATACTACTAAAATTTTAAATGAAAAGATTCCTCAATACCAAGTTGATCCTTTAGATTATAAAGATTTAATGAAAAATTTAACTTTATATAGAAACGATAGACTTATTATCACAATAACGTATTCATCATCAGATAAGGAAATCATGCCTGAAATTATTAATACATTTACTGATCAAGCAATTAGCTTTATTGATAATAAATTTGGATTTGAATTTTCTTCAGGCAAAGAAATTGAACAAAAAGATATTTATAATGTTTCAACATCAATTTACCTTGTTATCGGTGCAAGTGTTATTGTTGGCTTAGTTATCGGCCTTTGTTATGAATTTATTGCAAATTCTAGAGATAAAACAATTAAGAGTAAGAATTTTGTAGAAGATGCTTACAATATAAAAGTTATTGGCTTAATTCCAGACTTTCAAAAAGCAAGTGAATTTGATACAAAGAAATAGGAGTTGCTAAAATGAAAAGAAAAGAAATTACGGAAGAAAAAGTATTGGTAAGTGACCTTTCAAGTACTGTCGGTGAAAGCTATCAAAGACTTTTAACAAATATCGAACTCAATAACGTTGATGGAAGCATAAAAGTTATCGGTTTTACAAGTTCAGTTGCTAACGAAGGGACAGCATCAACTATCGCGAATCTTGCTCATATTTATTCTTTAAAAGGTAAAAAAGTCTTAATTTTTGATTTAGATTTAAGAAGACCATCAATTCATTTCTTTTTTCAAAAACCTAATGAAATAGGAATAGTTGACTATGTACTAGGCGAATGCAAAAAAGATGATATCATTAAGCATTCTGATTTAGGTGTTGATTTTGTTTGTGCAGGTAAAGATACAGTATTTCCAACTGAAATTATTGAAAGCAAGGTATTAGCTAAATTAATTGAAGAAGTAAGAGAAAAATATGATTATATTTTTATTAATATTGCTCCTGTACTAACTGGTGCTGATTTAATTTTATTATCAACACTTATCGACGGGTTAATTTTAATTATTAAGTCTAATTATGCTACTAAAGATATGCTTAATGAAACAATAAAGCAAATTAAAAACACAAAAGTTAAACTTATTGGCTCTGTGTTGACAAATATGAATCCTAAAGATTGTGGATTCTATACTTATGATGAATATAAAAAATAAAAATGAAATCTAATTTTTATAAACTTTTAAATTCATATACCAATTTTTCATATTCTAAAAAAGGACCAAGTTCTATCGAAAGTAATAATTTTGCTAGTTCTTTTTTTAGTGATCTTTTAGCGATGAACAAGAATTCTAATTTAGATAA
>CAUWDL010000032.1:0-11572 GCA_963557285.1 uncultured Bacilli bacterium
CGTTATGCTTTTTTGTTGAATTAATTAAGTCCCGTAAATAATCAACTTTTAATTCTGTGGATAATACTGATGGTGCATAAATTTTTTCCTTATCAAATGCATCACTAGACATAAAAACAGTGATATAAGAGTTACGTGTTTTAAAATACTGGGTCCAACCTAGGTATGATGTTTCTAAAGGATATTTTCCTGTTGTTAAAGCGGTAGTAGCTGCAACTGTTGTTGGTGGGAAAACACTATTAAAAGTTGTCATAATATGACTATAAAGAAAAGGTACATCATCCTTATAAGCATCAAGAACAACTTTACCCATACCATCGAATAAAACTAAGGCAATTTTTTCTTTTTTTGTTTCTTTTAGAATTTTGTCTAATGGTTCGTATGAATCGTGGAATGTAGGAATGTCAAAAAAATTTAAAATAGAATTTCCTACGTTTACTAATGTGTTTTTTGGATCTAATATATATTTTTTCATACTAATATTCTATACAAAAGTATTAAAAAAACCTAGTACAATGAATTGAACTAGGTTTAATTTTGCTACATGAATCGAAACTATAGTAATCTGTTATAGAATTCGACGATGAGTGATTCATCGATATCTTTTGGTAATTCGTTTCTTTCTGGAAGTCTAACTAATTTACCGCTCTTCTTTTCTTTATCGAGTTCAACATAAGGAACTGTAACTGATAAAGCTTCTAATGAATCGCAAATTGGCTTAATGTCTTTGCTCTTTTCTCTAACTTCGATGACATCTCCAACATTGCACATAAAGCTTGGAATATCAACTGTTTTACCATTAACTTGAATGTGTTTGTGGTTGACTAATTGTCTAGCAGCTCTTCTAGTTTTAGCAAAACCTAATCTATAGACTAAGTTATCTAATCTTGTTTCGAGCATTGTCATGAATTTTGTACCAGTAACTTCTTTAGAATTACTTGCGATTAAGAATAATCTACGGAATTGTCTTTCGTTAACACCGTACATATCTCTTAATTTTTGTTTTTCAGCTAATTGTTTGCCATATTCTGACATTTTCTTTTTAGCTGCGCCGTGTTGTCCTGGTGCATATTCTCTCTTATCACCTTTTTTAAGTGTGTGGCCTGAGAATTCTTCTCCTGTGCCTAATAATGAGTAGCCTAATCTTCTAGCTCTCTTCCATTTTGGTCCTGTATATCTCATATAAGACTCCTTTCTTTAACTAATGCGTATAAAGCAAGGGATAAATTCCATCTCCTACGGTGAATTAACTGCCAGTTTCACCTTTGTAGCGTAAGGCTACTACTTTAAGAATAAATCCTTAATTCACTAGACGAGATGTATCTAACTGCTGCGATACATGCTTATTAAAAATACTACTTTTAGTTTAAAAAGTCAAATAAAATATTGCCAGTATAAATTGATAATAAATTTTAATAAAACATCAGCAATTTATTTGTTTAATTAGAAAAAAACGAAATTATATAAATAATCGATTATTTTATTATGCATTATTAGTAATTAATATGATGAAACTTATTTTAAAATATGAATTATAAACCAGATATAGTTTTAATTTTAATTTTTATTCATAAATTCATATTTTTTTTGAACGGATTACTATAAAATAGTAATAATAGAGGTTTTGATGATGAATATTTTAAATTATTTAAGTGTTTTAGAAGATGTTCAAAGAACTGATAACAATGGAGCTATAATTGGAGCTATTGTTGCTGCTGTCTTTGGCGGAATCGCCTTAGTTGTAATTTTATATTTTATTTTTAATAAAATTTATTTTGCCAAAAAAAGATGTAAGAAAGCTTTAAAAGATTTAGAGAAAAAATATGAATATTTACATGCGCTATTAACAGGTCAAGACGCACAATATATTCAACGCCTTGAGATGATTTCTAGAACTAATTTACTTTATGTTGATATGCATTCTTCATTTTTCAAAAGAAGCAAAGAAATTAGAGATACAACAGACATTACTTTTCAAGATATATTAACTGAGCTTGGCACTTACTTTGAAGAAAATAAGATTAAAGAATTCAAAACTTATTTAAAAGAGCATGTTGGACTAATTAAACAATATGAAAATTCAGTTAATCAGCTTAACAATGATCTTATACAAATTATAAAGCCTGAAGAAGAATGCCGCGAGGCTGCCGTAACTCTCAAAGAAGCTCTTAGAGAATGTAAGTCTAAATATAATTTAAATGAAGAGCATCTTCAATTCGTATCAATGTCTTTTGAAAGAGTCTTTGATGCGATAGATCATAATTTTAATGAATTTGATTCGTTAGTTGAAACTGCTAATTATGATGATGCTAATAAGTTGCTACCTGCAATTGACAAAGTTGTTAAGTTATTAGATAAACTTATCGATGAGATTCCAGATTTTATTAAAGAGTTTACTATTGATATTCCTAATAGGGTTAATGAATTAAATAATCGCTATAAAGAATTATTAGACGAAAAAAAACCATTAGCACATTTAAATGTTGAAAATAAAGTTGCTGCAATTAATGATGAAACAGAAAGATGCGTAGAACTTATTAAAAAGCTTACTGTTGCTTCACTACCTGAGTCTTCTAAGAAAATTAACGGTGAAATTGATGAAATATTAAATTCATTCGACAAAGAAGTAAAAGCAAGTGAGGATTTTGCTAATAAAAAAGAAAAAGTTTTAAAAACATTTGCTAATTATGAACAAGAGTATATTAAAATCACTCATAGCATAGATAAATTTAGAAAAGTTTACGTTGTTGATGAAGCTCATGAAGATGCGCTTAAGCAATTGAGAGTTCAATCTGATTCTGTAAGTCACGATAAGCGTAGTCTAGATGTTTATGTTCTTTCTCTAAATGGATCGCCATATACTGTTTTAATTGAAAAAATTAATATTTTAGAAAAAGGTACGAAGGAATTCGGTGATAAAGTTGATGAATTCAGAAACTATTTATCTAGTTTAAAAAACGATAGTGAAAGTGCTTTTAAAAATCTTAAAGTTAGATATATGCAACTAAAAAAAGCAGAAGCAACAATAAGAGACTGGAGAATTGATAGTTTCATAGAAAACTATAAGCCAAGATTTGATTCATGCTATGATTTAATTGACAAATGCCATAGTGTTCTTGAGACTGTTCCGATAGATGTTAGCGAAGTTAATTCTTTAACAAACCAATTGAATGAAGCGGTTAATAATTTAATAAAAGAAGTTCAAGAAAAGAATATGTATAAAGAGAAGGCTTCTGAACAAATTCTTTTAGCGAATAGAGATAGAATGAAATTTGCAGAAGTTAATAATCAATTGCAACAATGTGAAACGCTATATTTTAATGGTAATTTTAAAAGTGCGTATGAATTAAGTGATTCTATAATTAAAAAATTAAATAATAGAGATGGTAAGTAAGATGATATATTTTGATAATGCAGCTAGCACCAAGCCATCAAAAAATGTGCTTGATGTTTATTTAAAGTGCTCTTCGGAACATTATGAAAATCCAAATTCTATCCATAAAAACGGAATGAAAAATAACGCAGAGATTAATAGAATAAGACAAAACATTTTGAACAAACTATCATTAGATTCTCAATACGAAGTCATTTTTACAAGTGGCGCTACTGAAAGTAATAATTTAGCTATATTAGGATATTGTAGAAGAAATAAAAATAGAGGTAAAAAGTTAATCACCACAAAAGTAGAACATGAATCTGTTTTGAATGTTTTTAAAGAACTTGAAAGCGAAGGCTTTCAAGTAACTTATTTAGATGTGAATAATGAAGGCAAGATTGATTTAGAACAATTCCAAAACGCTTTTACTAGCGATACAATTTTAGTATCAACTATGGTAATTAATAATGAAGTAGGTTTTAAAATTAATGTTGATGAAATTGCTCCTTTGATCCACAAAAACCCAAAATGTGTATTGCATATCGATGCTGCTCAAACTTTATTTAAAACAAATTTTGATTACAGTTTTGCTGATTTAATTACGATTAGCGGTCATAAAATTCATGGTTTAAAAGGCGTTGGAGCTTTAATTAAAAAGAAAAAAGTTAATCTTGAACCAATTGTGTATGGTGGTGGTCAAGAAAATAATTTAAGATCTGGCACTTTAGACTATCCAGGCATCGTTGCTTTTAATGAAGCTATAAACGAAGGGAAAAGTAATTTTAAAAAAGATTTAACGCATGTTACTACTTTGCGAAATTATTTAATTGATGAATTGAGCAAAATAGATGAAGTCACGTTGCATTTATATGACGAAGCTTCCCCATATATTTTAAATTTTTCATTAAAGACAAAGAAAGGCAGCGTTATAGTTGAAGCACTATCAAATCATGATATTTTATTAAGCAGTGTTAGCGCTTGTAATTCTAAAAAAGAGCCGATGTCATATGTTTTATTGGCACTTGGTAAAAATATTGATGAAGCAAAAAACGCAATAAGATTATCAATATCTAACGATAATACAATTGATGAATGCCAACAATTTATAAAAATTTTTAAACAAATTATTTTGGAAACGAAAGGACTTAGATAAATGGAATATAATGTTGTAATTATTAGATTTGGCGAAATGTCTACTAAAGGAAAAAATAAGCGAGATTTTGTTTTTAAACTCGCTCATTCAATTCGCCTTGCTTTAAGAGAATTTGAAGATGATTATGAGATGATTATTAGACATGATCACATCTATTTAAATATTAAAAATCAAATTAAAAATCTTCCAAATATTTTAAAAGAAGTTAGTGGAATGTATTCTTTTTCACTTGCTTTAAAAATTGATCAAGATTTTGATAATGTCAAAGAAACAGCATTTAAAATAATAAGTGAGAGCTCTGGAAGCACATTTAAAATTAGAACCAGAAGAATTGATAAATCGTATCCTTTTATTAGTGATGAAATGAATAGAGCTATTGCCACAGAAATTTTAAAAGCTGGTGTTAAAAAAGTTGATGTCCATAATCCTGATGTTTTGTTAGATATTGAAATAAGAGAAGATGGAGCTTATTTGTTCACAGAGACAATCAAAGGAATGGGTGGATATCCTAGTGGCTCGACAGGAAAAGCTTTAATGATGCTAAGTGGAGGTATTGACTCACCAGTAGCCAGTTATTTATTAATAAGAAGAGGAATAGAAATAACATGTATCCATTTTGCAGCACCACCTTATACTAATAGTGGAGTTATTGATAAATTAGAAGACTTGTTACACACATTAAACAAGTATCAACCAAAAATTAGATTATTTATTGTTCCTTTCACAAAGATTCAAGAAAAAATTTATGAAATTTCAACTGAAGGATATCCAATCACTATTATGAGAAGAATGATGTATCGTATTGCGGATCGTCTTGCAAAAAGATTACATTTACCTGCATTAGCAACTGGAGAGAGTGTTGGACAAGTAGCTAGTCAAACCTTAGATTCCTTGAATGTTATTAATGAAGTTACTAATATGCCTGTTTTAAGACCTTTATGTACATATGATAAGGTTGACATTATTAAAATCAGTGAAAAAATTGGTACATATGATATTTCGATTAGACCTTTTGAAGATTGCTGTACGATTTTTGCACCAATAAAACCAAAGACATCACCTCATTTAGATGAATGTGAACATATTGAATCTAAATTTGATTTTGAACCATTAATAAATGAAGCTCTTGATAATTTAGATGTAAGATATATTAGGTAAAAGAAAAAAGCCATATCAATATGGCTTTTTTAAATTTGTAAAACTTTTATTACTTAGCTTCTTTAGCAACTTTGACTAATTCAGCAAATGCTGGTGCGTCGTGAATAGCAATTTCACTTAACATTTTTCTATTTAAATCAATTTTAGCAAGTTTTAATCCGTGCATAAACTTTGAATATGAAATATCGTTAAGTCTGCAAGCTGCGTTAATTCTTTTAATCCAGAGCTTTCTAAAATCTCTCTTGATTCTTCTACGATCGATATAAGCATATCTTTTTGAACGCATTACTTGTTCTTTAGCTGTCTTGAATAAGATATGTTTACTTCCGAAGTAACCTTTAGCTTGTTTAATAATCTTTTTTCTTCTTAAATGTGTTACTTTTCCACCTTTTACTCTCATGCTAGTTACCTCCTACTATTGTTGAATGAGATACTTAATTCTCTTCATATCGCTCTTTGAAACAAGTGCTGCCTTTCTTAAGTGTCTCTTTTGTTTGTGTGTTTTGTGTGGTGCTAAGTGGCTGACATAAGCGTGATGTCTTCTAACTTTACCGCTGCCTGTGACTTTAATTCTCTTTGTTAAAGCCTTTTTACTTTTCATCTTTGGCATATTGATGATTCCTCTCTTTCTACTTTTTTGTCTTACTTGACAATACGCAAGTTAACCATTTTCCATCAAGAACAGGTTTCTTTTCGATATTGCAGTAATCTTTTGCACTTTCTAGAAATCTATTGAGTGTATCTTCGCCTACTTCAGGGTGAGACATTTGTCTACCTTTAAATCTGACTCCAACTTTAACCTTGTCGCCATCTTCAAGGAATTTTATAGCTGCTTTTACTTTAGTTTCGATATCGTGTTGTCCGATTTGTGGAGTAAGTTGAACTTCTTTAATCTCAATGATTTTTTGATTCTTCTTAGCTTCTTTGGCTTTCTTTTGCGATTCAAAACGATACTTTCCATAGTTAATAATTTTGCAAACAGGTGGTGTGGCTTGTGGTGCTACACAAAGAAGATCTAATTCAAATTCTTCTGCTTTTTTTAAAGCCTCATATCTTTTCATTTTTCCGAAGCTTTCTCCATTTGGTCCAATTACTAGTACTTCTGGGAAACGAATTCTTTCGTTAACAATGTCGCCATTATAACGATCTTTTCTTGCGTTTTTATCCATTTGTTGGTTAAATCCGGTTGCTATAATTAATATCCTCCTAAAAAAATAAACGGACACATTCAAGATGCGTCCGTTAAAATACATTAGTAAATTACTTTTGTAGCATTTAAAACCAATCGATACGAGTCAATCTGGTGAGAAGCGGACGCTTTTCTTTCTACGTGCTTTAGAATTTTACTACAAATATATATAAATTGCAAACACAAAAAAATTAATAAAACGCTATCAATAAATAATACAATTAATTTATAATAAAACAGTAAATGAAAAAAAGTATTGTTTTTGATTTTGATGGCACTTTATGTGACTCTTTCTTGCTTCTTGATGTGTCTCTTGAAACTGTATTAAATAAAAATAGAGATGTTAAATTTTCTGAAGAACAAATAAAATCTTGTTTTGGACCAAATGAACTAGGAATTATAAAGAAACTTGTAGGTGAAGAGGCTGCTCCTAAATTATTCTATGATTATTTAATAGAATATAATCGTCATCATAATCACTATATTAAGAATTTTTATCCTGGTGTAAGAAATTTATTAGAGAAGTTAAAAGATGAATATGATCTTTTTATAATAACTGGAAGAAATATTGAATCTCTATTTATTTCGCTATCTAAATTAGATGGGTTTAAATATTTTAAATATTGTTATGGGGGAGATATAACTGGGGCAATAAAAAATAAACTTTTTATTAAATTATCTAATGATTTTAAGATACCTCTTTCGGAGATGATTTATATAGGAGATTCTGTAAAAGATTATTATCAATGCACCGATGTTGGTGTTAAATGCATTTCAGCTTGCTATATTAATAAAGAAAATATTTGATAGATTAGAAGCTTTAAATAATAATTTAATTGCTAAAAATGTTGCAGAACTAGAGGATTTAATTAACAAATATGCGAAATAGTGAATTATCAGTAAATAAAAAAGCTCATTATTATAGAGTGGCAATATGTTTAATTGCTTGTTTTTCCTGTGGAATCCTTGATGCATACACGCTCTTTTTTAAAGGTTTTTTTGGAATGCTTCAAACAGGAAACTTAGTCAATTCGATGTTTTATCTTGTTAATGGCCAATTTGAATTTTTACTTGTTTATATTCCTGTTATCTTATCTTTTCTTGTTGGACTTTTTGTCTCTAACATTATCGAAACAAAATGTGACAAAAAAGTAATACATTCTCCAACAATATTAACTTTTTTAGCTATAATTATTTTAGTGATAATAATCTGCATTCCATCTTCTTTTGAGGTTAGTAATGGCAATGTTGATTTTCATAAACTAGATTGGCAAAATATATTAGCTGACTGCTTATTTGCTGTATTAGGTGCGTTTTTATTTAAATCATATTCAAGATTAGACGCTGCACATTTTACTTCAACTATGATGACAGCGAATTTAGCAAGAATGGTTAATTCTATTTATTTAGGAATAGTAAAAAAAGATAAATTAGAACGACAAAAAGCTTTAGATTATATTGCGATTATATTTTGTTTTTTGATTGGAGTAGCAACATTTACTCTTTTTTATAAATTTTCGTTCATGAAAAATTATAGTGAATCGATATTGGGAAATTATTATCCTAATATGATTTTATTATTACCTTTTTTATTAATATTAATAATTCTCTCATTAACATTTTTAATCGCTGTTGAAGAGAGGAAAAATAGAAAATTATTATAAAAATAAAAAAATCATTTCTTACGAAATGATAATTTTTTAACTTTGGTGACCTTGAGGCGACTCGAACGCCTGACCCACAGCTTAGAAGGCTGTTGCTCTATCCAACTGAGCTACAAGGCCAGCGCTTATTAAGATATCATATTAATTTTGAGATAGCAATACTTTTTATATTTTTATCGAAAAATTTTTAAAAAAGAATTCGCTGTGTCCGTCATTGGTCCTGGTTGAAATTAATTTAGGACTATTACTGTTGATTAAATGAAAGGCTTCATAAATATCTTCTATAATGCATCCATCTATAAAAAGATCATGATGACCACCAAAAATATATTTAATTTTTTCGTTTTTTAATTTTAACAAGGATTCTTCATATAATTGACTATTAGTAGATTCGTAATAACAATCTAACTGACCTTTGTATATCAAATCACCTGAAAAAAGGTATCCTGTAGATTCTTCAAAAATAGAGACGGAACCAGGTGAATGACCTGGCGTGAATATTATTTTTATGGTCCTATCACCAAGGTTGATAATTTCATTACCAATCAACTCGTTTACATTTCCTTTTGTAGGCAAAATATATTGTGCGATATCGAATTCATTAGGGAGTTTGATTGCTGTATTTAAAATTTCTTTTCTTACTCTTTCAATAGATAGAGGAAATCTTTTTAACCGAAGTTTTTCGTTTTTATGAATAAAAACATTTTCGAATTCATTAACATTACCAATGTGGTCCCAATGAGCATGAGTTATAATGAGTATAATTGGCTTATTTGTAATAGATTTAACGATGTCTTTAATATTCGAAATACCCATGCCTGCATCGATTAATAAAGCGTAATTAGCACCTATAAGAAGGTATGAGTTAGTTTCTTCTGAATGATATAATTCTCGTATTGCGTATGTTCTAGAATCTATTGTTTCAATACTAAACCGATTAAAAGCATTTACCATAATTTTATTTTAAAGTTATATTATAAAAAGTTAAGTGTTTTAATAAAAAAACTGTATTATAAATAAACGATTAGTTTTTCTAATGCACATATGATTTTTATATTTTAATTATAAGCGAGAATCATTTTAATTATATTTATAGTACTACTTGATGTTATAAACTAATTCGCCTTTAATTTTTATTTCAAACTACAATGATTATATTTTAGATGTGATAATTTTATTTAAATAATTATCTTTATAATAATAGAAAAATGTGTAAAGTTATGATATTCTAAAGTGCGCGATATTTATCGCTTTTTTGAGGTACGTTTATGAGTGAGATTAGTAATAAACTTATTAAATTGATTAAAAATAGTTTACACGAAATTTATAATTTAGAATTATCTGAAGAGTCAATTATGATTGAAATTCCTAAAGACACAAGCCACGGTGATTATTCAACAAACATCGCTATGCGTTTAGCGAAGGAATTGCATAAATCTCCTAGAGAGATTGCTAGCGGACTTGAGGATTCTTTTAAAGCAACTGACTTTATAGAAAAAGTTGAGAATGCAGGACCAGGTTTTATAAATTTTTATCTTAAGAAAGATTCAATAACAGGAATCATTAAGACTATAATTCTAGAAGAAGATTCTTATGGCAAAAACAATTTTGGCAATATTGAAAAAGTCATGGTTGAATATGTCAGTGCAAATCCAACTGGTGATTTACACTTAGGGCATGCAAGAGGCGCAGCGTATGGCGATACTTTGACGAGAATATTATCTTTTTCAGGATATAATGTACTTAGAGAATATTACGTAAATGACGCAGGAAATCAAATTGAAACTTTAGGAAATTCTTTATTTGAAAGATATAAAGAAGCTTTAGGTTTGCCATTTGATCTTTCAAAAATTGGATATCAAGGCAAAGATGTTTTAAAACTTGCTCAAGGAATAGCTAAGGAAGACGGCGATAAATGGGTAAATGATGACTCTGATGAAAGAAAAGATTATTTTAAAAGAGTAGGAACTAAGCTTGAACTTGATAAAATTAAGGTTGACTTGGATTTATATAGAGTATCATTCGATCATTATCAATCAGAATTAGAATTATATAGAACAGGAAAAGTAAAGAACGCTTTATCAGAATTAGAGAAATCTCCATATACATATGAGCAAGATGGTGCTTTGTGGTTAAAAACAACAGATTTTAATGATGATAAAGATAGAGTTTTAGTTAAAAGCGATGGTAGTTTAACTTATTTAACACCTGATATCGCTTACCATAAAGATAAGTTTGATAGAGGCTACGATCACTTAATTAATATTTTTGGAGCAGATCACCATGGCTACATGGCTAGATTAAGAGCCGGTTTAAAAATTCTTGGCTATGATGATAATAAACTTGAGTTTAGAATTATTCAAATTGTAAGATTGATGGAAAACGGTCAAGAAGTCAAAATGTCAAAGAGAACAGGAAATGCTGTTACAATTCGTGAATTGTGTGAAGATGTTGGTGTTGATGTAGCTAGATATTTCTTTATTTCTAAACCTATTATTTCTCACTTGGATTTTGATCTTACTCTTGCAAGAAAACAATCAAGTGAAAACCCTGTTTATTATATTCAATACGCTTACGCAAGAATGAATTCCATTCTTTCTAAGCAAAGCGATTATGAAATTAAAGATTCATATCAATTATTAAATAATGAAAAGGAGATTTCTTTATTGAAGCATCTCGCATCATTTAAAGATACACTTATTGATGTTTGCAAAATTAAAGAAGTTAATATATTAGCTAATTATGCTTATAAATTAGCTCAATTATTCCATTCATATTACAACGAATTTAAAGTCATTGACCCAGAAAATATTGAATTAACTAAAGAAAGATTAGCTTTAGTTAAATCATGTAAAATTTGCTTAAAAAATGTATTAAATTTATTAGGTGTTGAAGCAAAGGAATCAATGTAATAAACTATTAAATTTTATTTAAAAAATGTGCTATTTATTAGCGCATTTTTTATTTTAAAATGTTCATGTAAATATTCTTTAAATTTAGTATGAAAATAAAATGAATTTTTGAGCATAAAA
>CAUWDL010000033.1:0-11509 GCA_963557285.1 uncultured Bacilli bacterium
TTATCAGGAAGTTTTGAAACAATCAATCCTGTTGCAAAAGAAACTAAAACATTAAATGTTCTTTGCACAATCTATAATAATGGTGATAACTTCTTAAAAGAAGTCTATAAGAAATCATTTGATAATTATGCAAAATCATTAAATATCAATATTACATATGTTGAAGGTGATGGAACTTCTGAAACAACATGTCTTGATAAATTTATTAACTTAGATAACTATGATGCATACTTAGTTAATATGGTTAAGACTGAATCTGGCCAATTATATACAAGTAAATTAACAGGTAAGAATGCAGAAAAACCATTAATTTTCTACAATAGACAACCTGCTGAAGGCAGTGTTATCGATAAGACAACAATGAACTTTAACGATAAGACATATTACATTGGCGTTAATACAGCTGGTTCAGGCGACTTACAAGGTAAGTTAATTACTGATTGGTTAACAGCAAATAAGTAATACATTTAAAGAGGCAGCCTAGTAAACGTACTAGGTTCCTCTTTTCCAGTTATAAGGGGTTAATTAGAAAGAGGAGCAGTTATGGAAAAATACGTACTTGAAATTAACAATCTTTCTAAATCGTTTGGTAAAAACCACGTTCTTAAGGGAATTAATTTAAAAGTTAAACCTGGCACTGTAGTTGGATTAATGGGCGAAAATGGCGCTGGAAAATCTACTATGATGAAGTGCCTCTTTGGCAGCTACGCTAAAGATGAAGGTGAATTTAAACTAGATGGAAAAGTCATTGATTTTAAAGATCCAAAAGATGCGTTAGAAAACGGTGTTGCAATGGTTCATCAAGAATTAAATCAATGTTTATTTAGAAGTGTTGCTGATAACTTATTTTTAGGAAGATATCCTACAAAGTATGGAGTTATTGATGAAAAGAAAATGTACAATGAATCATGTGCATTATTCAATCGATTAAATATGGAGGTCGATCCAAAGGCAATTGTTAATACAATGTCTGTCTCACAAAGACAAATGGTTGAAATTGCTAAGGCTGTCTCTTATGATTCAAAAATTATTGTTTTAGATGAACCAACTTCTTCATTAACAGAAAGAGAAGTCCGTAAGTTATTCTCTATTGTTGATTCATTGAGAAAAGAAGGGGTTAGTTTCGTTTATATTTCTCATAAAATGGACGAAGTATTTGAATTATGTGATGAAGTCGCGGTTTTACGTGATGGGCAAATGATTTTCCAAAAGAACATAAAAGATACTAATATGAACGAAATTATCAGCGCTATGGTTGGAAGAACTCTAGATCAACGTTTTCCACCTTTAGATAATGAACCTGGTGATACAATTTTAGAGGTTGAAAATTTATCAACGAAGTATAAACCAATTTTAGAAAATATTTCATTCTCAGTTAAAAAAGGTGAAATATTTGGTATATATGGACTTGTTGGTGCTGGAAGAAGTGAATTATTAGAAGCTCTCTTTGGCATTAGAAGTATAGCGACAGGTGTCATTACTTATAAAGGTAAGAAAGTTCACTTTAAAGATTCTAGAGAAGCTATCGAAAATGGCTTTGCACTTGTTACCGAAGAAAGAAAAGTTGACGGATTATTCCTTAATAGTGATATCATCTTTAACACATGTATTGCTAACCTTGATAATTATAAAACATATGGTATTGTATCAAACAAGAAAATGGATGATGCAACTGAACGTCAAATTGAAAATATGCATACAAAATGTATGTCTGGTCACGATTCTATAACTTCTTTATCTGGTGGAAATCAGCAAAAAGTAATTATTGGAAGATGGCTTGAAGAAAATCCAGATATCTTACTTTTAGATGAACCAACTCGTGGTATTGATGTTGGCGCTAAATATGAAATTTATCAATTAATTATTAATATGGCAAAGCAAGGTAAATCTTGTATTGTTGTTTCAAGTGAAATGCCAGAAATTCTTGGTATTACTAATAGAATTGCAGTTTTGAGTAATCACAAATTAGCTGGCATTGTAAATACTAAAGAAACAAATCAAGAAGAACTTTTAAGACTTAGTGCTAAATATTTATGAGATAAGAGGGAATAAATATGGAAGAAAAAAAGACAACAGTGGATATTTCTGCATTTAATAAAATGACAGCTACATCAGACGTTGGTAAAAAAATTATTAACATTAATAATTCTTACAAAAGCAATGTCGAGAAAGCTAAAAATGATTGCAGCTCAAATGTAGCTGAATTAAAAGAAAAATGCAAGGAAACTCCTGAAAATAAAGCTGAACTTCAAGTTCAAATTAAAGAAATAAAAGCAAAAACTAAAGAACAATTAATTGCTCTAAAGGAAGATAAAAAGACTGATTTAAGTCCTTTAATGGAAGAAAAGAAAGAAGCTATTAAATCAGCTAAAGTTGAATATAATGAAAAGAGAAAGCAATTAAGTGGCTATTGTAAAGAAAAATCACTCGAAATCAAAGAACGCTGTAAAACAAATTCAAAAGAGTTAAATTCAGCTCATAAGCAAAAATTAAGTGAGATCAAATCGTCTTTATCAGCAGCTACAACAGATGAAGATAAGGCAAAATTCAAATTCGATCTTGATAATGAAAAATTCTCATATAAGCAAAAAGCTTATGAATTAAAAATAAGAGCTTATGAAGAAAAACAAGCAATTAAAGATTTAAAACATGATTTATATTTAGATTACTTTAAAGTTGTTCAAGAATATAATGGTGGATGTCCTACAGTTGATATGAAATTTGAACGTAGAGCTGTTGATTATGGTTATAAGTTCAATTCAAAAGACTTCTTGTTAAGAAACGGCCTTTATATCATTATATTGTTATTTATTATCATGTCCTGTATTATTTCACCAATAATCGGCTCTGGTAACTTGTTAACAATGGGTAATATCTTACAAATTTTAGAACAATCATCAACTAGAATCTTCTTTGCTCTTGGTGTTGGCGGATTAATTCTTCTTGCTGGTACTGACCTTAGTATCGGACGTCACGTTGGTATGGCGGCAGTTGTTACATGTATGTTCTTACATCCAGGTGCAAATATTATTAAATTATTTGGTAATACTGTTGATTTCTCAGGATTACCAATGGGTGTAAATGCATTGTTTGCTTTATTAATTTCAGTATTACTTTGTTCAGCGTTCTCAGTTTTAGCTGGATTCTTCACTGCTAAATTAAATATGCATCCATTCGTTACGACATTATCAACTCAACTTATTATTTTCGGATTAACATGTTTCGCGACAGGTACAACATCTTCAGGAACTATTGATCCAGGAATTAAAAATGCTTTAGCTGGAAGAATCGGTGATTTCCCAATATTAATCTTCTACGCAATTATTTGTATCGCAGTTGTTTGGTTCATTTGGAACAAAACAAAGTTTGGTAAAAATATGTATGCTGTTGGTGGAAATAAAGAAGCAGCAGCAGTTTCAGGAATAAATGTTTTTAAAACAACTATCTTAATCTTCTTAATGGCTGGTATCTTATATGGTGTTGGATCATTCTTAGAAGCGTTAAGAATTGGTACAGCTGTTGCAACAACTGGAACTGGTTACGAGTTAGATGCTATTGCTGCATGTGTTGTTGGTGGTATCTCATTCTCAGGCGGTATCGGTAAAGTAAAAGGTGCTGTTATTGGTGTTATTTTATTTACTGCTATCACATATATCCTTACATACTTAGGACTTGATGCTAACATCCAATTCATCTTAAAAGGTATTATCATCATGGCTGCTGTTGCACTTGACTCAATTAAGTATTTAAAGAAAAAATAATATTAAATTATGATTTATTAAGGCACTCGGCTTGTTACCAAGTGCCTTTTTTAAAAGAAAGGCCTATCAATGACTAAATTTAATCCAAATTATTTAACTGATTTAAACTCCTTTAAAATTAATAAGAATGATTACACAAGTGATCATAAGATTTACAAGAATAAAGATGAGTATTTAAAAAATAACTCTTCATTTTATAAATCTTTAAATGGAGAATATAAAATAATCCGTTTGAAAAGTCCACTAGAAGTAAAAGATGAATATATAAGTAAAAATTTTAATATAAGCAAACTTGATACTATAAATGTTCCAGGTTGTGTTGAATTAAAATATAATAATCCACAATATGTAAATCAAATGTATCCATGGGATGGTAGCTTTATTTCGAATCCACCAGAGATAGATCTTACTAAAGATCCAGTTACAATTTATTTTAGAGACTTTGAACTAGATGATATACCTAATGATATAAATATCTCTTTTGAAGCAGCTTCTATGGCTATTTATGTTTATTTAAACGGTAAATTTGTTGGCTATAGCGAAGATTCATTTTTACCAGCAAGATTCAATCTTAATAGCTTTGTCGAGAAGCAAAACAGATTAACTATAGTTGTAGCGTCTTATAGCAAAGCTGCATATATTGAAGGGCAAGATTTTTGGAGATTAACAGGTCTTTATAGAGATGTATTTTTATATTCTAGGCCAAGTGCTCATATTGATGATTTAAAAATTAAATCATCATTAGAAAGCAATTATAAAGACGGAACATTAGAAATTACAGCAAAGAATACTAATGTTCATAAAATTAGAGCTGAGCTTTATTTTAAAAATAAATTAATTTCTTCATTTGAATTTTTGGATTATGCAAAAATAACAATTCCAAATATTGAATCATGGAATCATGAAACACCAAATTTATATGATTTAGAATTAACTGTGTATGATGAAAACGGCCCTACCGAATTTATTCATCAATATGTTGGCTTTCGTATTTTCGAAATCAAAAACAAAGTTATGAAACTTAATGGCAAAAGAATTATTTTTAGAGGAATCAATCGACATGAGTTTTCTTCAATTGGTGGGAGACATGTCACAAAAGAAGAAATGATGGAAGACATCTTATTTATGAAAAGGAATAATATAAATGCCGTTAGAACATCACATTATCCAAATGATACGCTTTGGTATGATTTATGTGATATTTATGGAATTTATCTTATAGATGAAGTTAACATGGAATCTCATGGATCATGGACTAAAATGGATGTTTTTGATCCATCATGGAATGTCCCAGGGTCTGACAATAAATGGAGCGATTTGGTTTTAGATAGAGTAAAAGAAACATATGAGAGAGATAAAAATCACCCTTCGATTTTAATTTGGTCCATTGGAAATGAGTCATGGGCTGGAACTAATACCGTCAAAATGCATGATTTATTTCATCAATTAGATGATACAAGACCTGTCCACTATGAATCTTGTATGCATGTACCTGAATTTAGAAATTCAACAGACATTGAATCGTATATGTATGCTAAAGTTCCTGAAATTGAAAACTATCTAAATAATAATCCTGATAAACCATATATTTCATGCGAGTATTCTCATGCTATGGGTAATTCGTTAGGTGGACTTGATGAATATATTAAACTTGAAGATAAATATGATTTATATCAAGGTGGCTTTATATGGGATTACATGGACCAAGGTATCATAAAAGAAAACAAATGGCTTTATGGTGGAGATTTTCTTGATAGACCTCATGATGGTAGTTTTTGCTGTAATGGCGTTAGATATTGTGATAGAACTGATTCGCCAAAAGTATCCGAATTAAAAGCTTGCTATTCTCCTATTGAATTTTGCTTTAAAGATTCAAAAATAATCATAAAAAATAAAAACTTTTTCATTGATACAGCATTATATGATTTTGTAATATATACTTTTGAAAACGGTATAAAAATTAACGAAGAACATCATAAAAAGATTATTGGACCTCAAGAACAAGGCTTTATAAATTTACCATCTTTAAATATTTCAAAAGGAAAGGAAGTAGTCGTTAGAATAGAAGCGCGATTAGCTAAAGATTACCTAGGATTAAATAAAGGACATATTGTGTCATTTAAGGATTCTACCAATGGTACCTTCCTTCATATACCACAAATGGGTGAACCATATAATATTTTCAATTCTGATATCAATATTGGTGTACAAAGTAATAATTTCAATATTTTGTTTTCAAAACGTGAACCTGGAATTATTTCCATGAAATTTAATGGTGTCGAATGGATTAACAAGCCAATTTTACCTACATTCTTTAGAGCTAATACTAATAATGATATTGGTAACAGATTTAATATTGAATCATCAATTTGGTATTCTGTTGATCAATTTTTAAGTTATACAAATAAACAATATAAATATGAAATCGATGCTGATGGCTTATTAACTGTTACTTATACTTATGTACTAATGACAAATGAACGTAATACAGTAGACGTATCTTATAAAATTTATCAAGATGGTAATATTAAAGTTACAGCTCATTATAATGGTGCTAAAGGACTTCCTGAATTACCGCTTTTTGGAATGATTTTTGCTATTCCTAAGACGCTATCACATTATGAATATTATGGACTTGGGCCTGTTGAAAATTATCCTGATAGAAAGAATGGAACATTTTTAGGGATATATAATCAAGATATTTCGGATAATTTAAGCAAGTATATTGAGCCACAAGAATGTGGAAATAGATGTGATTGTAGATGGACAAAAGTTATTGATGATAACCATAGTTTAAGTATCTATATGACTGATAAACCATTAAATGTTTCAGTGTTACATTATTCGAACATTGAATTAGAATTAGCTCATCATATTCACGAATTAAATAAAGATCCGCAATATACATATGTCAGAGTAGCAGGATTTATGCGTGGTGTTGGAGGGGATGATTCTTGGGGAGCCCCAGTATTAAAAAAATACACATTATCAGCTGAAAATGATTTAGAATTTAGTTTCTTTATAAAAGGCGAATAAAAGGTTCTTTTCTAATTGAAAACACTGTAAAATAACAAAAGGAGAAATAATATATGTCAATGTCGTTTGGTCTTTTAATTTCATTTGCAATGATTATGTTTGTAGTCAACTATATGTCAGCCTTACAATATTTAAAAGTATTAAGAGGCGAAAGTAGTAAGAATCTTAAATGGTATCACATAATTTTGCTTTGTGTACTTTTTGGAGGACCAGTTCTTTTAATCACATATATTTTTCCTGAAATTCGTTTTGAAGATTCAACCCATCATTATTGCTATTTAATATGTGGAATAGTTTTTACAATCTTGCAAATTTTACTTATTTTCTTATTGGTATATTATGGAATTGTTCCTTTAGAACAACCTATTCCACCAGAAAATGCAAATCCAACTAATTTATTATTTTAAAGAAAAAGCTCATCAACATTCGATATTGATGAGCTTTTATATTATAGTTTCTAAATTTTTAAGCAAAAATATAATAGCAGTTGAATTTAGATTTGATGATAAGTTTAAAATTTTAAAAGGCACATTTAAATACAGTTTGTTTTCAAAGAAGAAATCATTTAAACTAATATCTATTTTTTTATTATATTGAAAAGTCATTTTAGCAAAATATTGGGCAATAGTCTTATTTTTTGATTCCTTCTGCGCTTTAAAAGCTTTAAAGGATTCTATAATAGTGTCAAGTGTTCTAGTTTCGACAAGAAATATATCAGAATCAGTCGATAGAATTTTTGAAGGCGTTGAGATTCCTTTGTATTCATCAAAAGTTTTCAGATAATTATCGAATTCAGTGTTTACATAATTAGGAATTTCTAGATATGAGAATGCAACACTTTTATTTGGCTTAAATTGCTTGACTGTATTTAAAAGATTGTTAAGCTTAGTATTAAATATATTTTTATCATCATTAAATGAATTTATATCAACAGCACTTATAATTGTGAAAGAATCTTTTGGTTTAATTAATGAAGAAATAATGTAATCTTTTTCGAAAATATTTAATTTACTAAGTTGGTTTTTTATTTCTTCTGAACTCTCAAATGTTATATATAAATCGTATTTTTCTTCTAATAATAATTTATATGAAAAAGTAGAGGCATCATCTAAATTAATAACTTTTATTTTATTTGAAAGTCCTTTAAACAAATAGTTTAGGGAAAAATCGTTCGTGTACAACGTAAAATTAAAAAGATCGTTTGAAAGAGAATAATACTTAATAGCTTCGATGATATCTTTATTATTTGATATACTATATAAATTTACTGCAACTTTTTTCATATACTAATTATAACATATTAAGAAAGGCTAATTACTATAATGTAATTAGCCCGTGTATCAAGCAAAGAGACTGTTAAATTATTATTATCGTTTCAGGAATAAATACCTACTGTTGGTTTTTGTGTCTTATATTATGTCTTTCACTAAATTCCTATTGTTAACAAGTCTCTTTTACTCTTCTTGTTTACAACTTTATATTACTATTTTTATCAATTTTGTCAAAAGTAACTTTTATAGACTCACTTAAGTTTTAAAAATAAAGTTGATGATTATCTTTATTTTGCTTAATATACTAAAAATAATTTAAGTTTCAATATTTATGATAAACCATATGAAAGAAATAAATATCACGCTTTTTAGTTTCTCTTTATGCTAAAATAATAATATGTATAAAGTTATACTTGTTGATGATGAAACATCAGTTAGAGAACGCCTTTATAATTTAGTTTCTAGGCTGAAAGATGATTTTGAAATTATTGGTGTTTATGAAAATGGGTTTGATGCACTAGTTAATGGTGTTAGTCTTAATCCTGACATAATTGTTACTGATATTAAAATGCCTTATATTAACGGAATTGAATTAATAAAAAGAGCTAAAATGGAGTTGCCATTGGTACAATCTATCATAATTAGTGGATTTGATTCTTTTGATTACGCAAAACAAGCGATTTCGCTTGGTGTAATCGCGTATATTTCTAAACCAATTACGTTCGATGAATTAAAAGAAACTATGCTTAAAGCTAAAAACGAATTAGATGCTAAATTATCTTTAACAAATGATTCTATTGTTAAAAATAATGATAATCTTGCTAATAAATTTATTAGAGATAGTGATTTATGTACACTTTTGACATTAAAAGAAGTTCCTGATGTTTTTAAGCAAAAATTAATTACAGATGGAATCGATTTAGATTATAAACATCTTATTTTTGGCATTATTGATAATGATGAAGAAAAGGAAAATGTTACATTTGAAGAAAATGAATTAATATCATGTAATCTAGAAAAATATATTAATGATGAAACAAAAGAAGCTCCTTTTAAAACTTTAATTTTTAGGAATTCAAATAACTTTAATGTATTTTTGATGCAAAATACACCATTTAATCTTGAAGATATTGAAACTAGATTTTCGAGAGTAATTATTAAAATGAAGAAAGCTAGCAATATTTCACTATCGGTTGGTTTTAGTGATGGTGGTAGTGGAATCAATAGCAATTCAAGTTTTAGAAAATTTTATCGTCATGCTAGTCGCGTACTTGAATATCGAACAGTTGTAGGAAGTAATATTGTTTTATTTTATGATGATGTAGATAAAGAACAAACGTTAGGTAATAAAATTGATGAAAATGATTTTAAATCGATTAGTTATGAAATTTTATATGGGCGTATTGAAGTAGCTAAAGAAAAGATTGTTAAAATTTTAAATAGTATTACTTTAGATTCTTTTCAAACAACTTATTATTTTATCCTTAATAATTTAATTGATTGTTTACTTAAATCATGTATTAATTTGCAAAAATTATTTAGTCAGTATATGTCCACTATCGAAATTATGCAAAACATTATGACATTAAAAACAAGCGACTCTCTTTTAAAATTTATAAATGATTTAGTTGATGAAATCGATAGAATTAATAAAACATATAGACAATCTGGCATTGAAAATTCATATAATAGAATCAAGAATTTTATCGAAAGCAATTATAAAAATTCGTTACTTTCTTTAGAAGATGTTGCAAATGAACTAGGATATAGTGTTAGCTATATTAGTGCAATTTTGAAGAAAAACAATACATCTTTTACAAAATACTTAACAAGTATTAGATTAGAAAAAGCTAAAATATTATTAGCAAATCCAGATAATAAATTAGTGATGATTGCTAGTGAAGTTGGCTATGAGGATCCTTATTATTTCTCTCACTGCTTTAAAAAATATACTGGTATTTCACCTTTAGAATATCGAACAAATGAGAAAAAAGACTAAATCTATTAGAACAATTTTATTTTCTACAACGACAATGGCTTTTCTTGCTTTTGTTCTTTTGACTACTGTTATTGCGGTTAATATTTATGTTTTTACAGTTGGTGATATTTTAAGCAATCAAATAAGAGAGTCATCAAAACAAGTTATTGCTAATTACGAAAATTATTTTGAAAACGCAATCTCTGTAAGTAATTCAATTCAGAATAAAGTTGCAGATATTGATATCAACCAAGAAACTAAATATATACAAGATTATTTCGATGATATCGCTACTTTAAGGGAAGAAATTAATAGCATTGCTTTTTATGACAATGATGGAAAATTATTAGTTCATGATTCAAAATCATCTCCGATTGTAGATGCAAAGAATTTTGAATACTTTATTAAAGCGAAAGAAGAACCTTTAATTAATAATTTTTCTAAACTTAATAAATCATCTTCAGGAGATGATAAATATTATATAACAATTTCTAAATATGCTGATTATAAAAAGGGATTTAATAATGGATTTTTATATATAGATTTCGATTTTACAAAAATCGTTAAACTCATGACGTCTATTGATTTAGGAGAACAAGGACATGTTGTAATCTATGACAAAAATTATGATGTTATTTATAGTTCTTTTAAAGATAATATCGTTCAAGATTTAGAAGCGTTGAAGCAAATTGTTTTAGGAAATAAATCAAAAACAATAAATGGCGTTGATTATAACGTATTTATTTCTACAATTACAAATACGACATGGAAAGTAGGTGTTTTTAGTAATAAGCAAGAACTAAACAATGCTATTACAACATTTGTTGCTTCTATTTGTTCGATTGCTATCCTTTTAACAATACTATTTATAATATTGACTGCATTCATTAGTGCTCGAATTTCTAATCCTTTAATTTTGTTAAAAAGACAAATGGCAAAAGTTGAAACTTTAAATTATGATCCTAATTCTTATAGAAAAACAACAGGTAGTAAAGAAGTTGAAGAATTGGATGAATCTTTTAGACAAATGATGGTTAGAATTAAAGATTTAGCTCAGCAATTGATCGCACAACAAGATAATCAAAGAAAGTCAGAGTTAAAGGCTCTCCAAAATCAAATAAATCCACATTTTCTTTATAATACATTAGATTCTATTATTTATATGATAGATCAAGGTAAAAATGAGATAGCAGAAGAGATGATTACTGCTCTATCCAAATTTTTCAGAATATCAATTTCAAGAGGTAAAAATATTATTCCTTTTAAGAATGAGTTTGAACATGCTCGTAATTATTTGCTAATCCAAAAATTAAGATTTGGCGATAAATTCACATATTCATTTGATGTTGACCCTAAAATAAACGATTACTATACGATTAAATTGATTCTCCAACCTCTTGTTGAAAACGCTATTGCTCATGGATTGAAAGAATATCAAGGTGTTGGTAAAATCGATATTATAG
>CAUWDL010000034.1:0-11156 GCA_963557285.1 uncultured Bacilli bacterium
GATTTATGGTTTGATAGAAAAAACTATTTTTATAGCGATTTACCAAAAGGATATCAAATAACTCAACAAGCTAGACCTATTGGAAGCGAAGGTTATTTAGAAATTGAAATTGATGGAAATAAAAAACGTATAAATATCGAAAGATTGCACATGGAAGAAGATACTTGTATGCAACACCATTATAGCGATTATACATTAGTAGATTACAATCGTGCTGGTATTCCGTTAATTGAAATTGTTTCAAAACCAGAAATTAGAAGTGGTCTTGAAGCTAGAAAATATGTTGAGAAAATTAGAGAAATCGTTACTTTCTCAAATGTTAGTGATGGAAAAATGGAAGAAGGTTCATTAAGATGCGATGTTAACGTATCAATTAGACCTTATGGAAGTGATAAATTCGGTACTAAAGTTGAAGTTAAGAACTTAAATTCCATTGCTAATGTTGAAAAAGCGATTGATTATGAAGTTAAAAGACAAAGTGAACTTCTTTTAATGGGTAAACCAATTGAACAAGAAACAAGAAGATTTGATGAAACTAAAAAAGAAACTGTCTTAATGAGAAAAAAGACAGATGCTGCTGATTATAAGTATTTTACTGAACCAAATATTGCTCCAATTCATTTAAGCGAAGAATTTGTGCAAAATGCAATTGACACTTGTCCAGAACTTTATGATCATAAATTAGAAAGATTTTTAAATGTTTATCAACTTAACGATGTAGATGCTAAAATTTTATTAAGCAATGTAGATTTTTCTTTATATTATGATGAAGCTGCTAAGTACACAAATTTATATCAACCATTAGCTAATTTTATGATTAGTGATGTTAATGGATATCTAAATAAAGAAAATAAAGATATAAAAGATTTTAAAGTTGAACCTCAATTTATTAGCGAATTAGTAGAAATGCTTCAAGCTAAAAAAATCAATTCAAAGCAAGGTAAAGATATATTTGCTAAAATGATTGAAACAAATAAATCACCTAAGGTTCTTCAAAAAGAAATGGGTGCGACACTAATTAGTGATGAAAATGAAATCAGAAAATTAGTAGTAGAAGTTCTTGAAGCTAATACAACTCTTAGAGATGACTTTAAAGCAGGAAAAACCAGAGCACAAGGCTTCGTAATGGGTCAAATTATGAAGAAGACTGGCGGAAAGGTAAATCCTGGAATTGCAAACAAAATAATTGTTGAAGAATTAAAAAAATAGCGATTTATGTTAAGTTATTGCGATAACAATAACTTAACTAAACCGCTTTTTATTTTTTATTTTTTTATTCTTTAGAGATTGATTTTCTTTTAATTCTATTAGTAACGAATGAAACAATTAATCCAAATAATATAAATCCAAATGCGTATAATAATGAATAATTATCGTAACAAGCAATTGGCAAATTATAGTTAAATGTAAATGGAGTTACTAAACTAACTAAGTAGTTACCAAGGAACATAAATGCAAATGCAACAATTGAATTAAATAATAAATAAAGGAATGCTTCGAATGTGTAAACAAAACCTGTTTTATTCTTATTTAAACCTAAATCAACTAATGCTTTATATTCTTTTTTATGGTTTGAATATAACGTTGAGCAATAACTTATTGTTAATATAAAAGCTACTGCAATAAAGAATGCACCGACAGAAGCGAATATAATATCAAATGGCTTTCTTATTTCTTTTTCGCTAGATGTATAGATTTCTTTAAAAGGATTAATGCTATCAATGCCTAGATTATTTTTAATGAAATTTAAATAATAATTGTAGTCATTTTTACTATTAATTTTTATAGAATAATTTGATTCTAATTTTGTAAGACAAGTTGAATTTGATCCAACGAGAACTGAATTATATGTTGAATAAGTAGCAAATGCTTGAATAAAATCACTTGCAAAGTTTGAATAGTCATCAACATATACTGTTTCGAAATAACCATCATTTTTTTGATAGAGACCTGTTAGAGTGTAATCAGGATAAGCTTTAATCATTTCTCTTTTAAAATTTTCGAATTCGTTTGGAACATCTTCCAATGTATAATTTTTATAATTATCATCGTGCTTATTATGCAAATATTGAAGAACAGTCGTATCTGAAACTGCAAATTGATTTTCACTCTTTGGATAATAGCCTTTAATTAAAGAAATATTCATATAATCAATATTTCTATTAGTCGAAGGTATGACTGAACTATTCTTTCTATAGTCTGTATAAACTTTAATCCAATTGTCACCAAATTTATCCATCATAATATCGTCAAAATTAGTGATATCTTTATCAACTATATTAATTCCAAGTTCTGGATGAGAATTTAGAATGAATTCATTTGATGCTTCTATATAATTGGTATTTGTAATGTTAATACTAATAAATGAAATTAATAGTGATAGTATTGTCGCAATTGAGAACCCGACAAATTTGGAACATTTATATTTTAAATTTATGAATGGTAATTTTAACAAGTGAATTAAGTTTAATTTCTTTGGTACAAATTTTTTGTCGGTTTTGTAATTCTCAAAATTTAATGTATTTTGTACGATTTCGCCATCTTCTATTTCAATTGAACCGTCAATAAATTCTTGTATCTCATCTGTATCATGACTTGCAACAATTACAAGTTTTCCGTTATCAGCAATCTTTTTTAGATAAGCAAATAATTTCTTTGTGTTCTCTTCATCTACTCTACTAGTTGGTTCATCAACAACAAGAACATTTGAATCTAATAAAACACAACGTAATAAAGCAATTCTTTGCTTTTCACCTGATGATAATTCTCTAGGATATTTATATAAGAAAGAAGGATCAATATCTAGATTTTCTAGTTCAATTGCTATTTTTTCTTGAGAAACATCTTTATTTGCTAATTTCAAGAAAAAATTGATGTTATCCTTGATTGTAAGTTCTTCTATTAATTCGATATCTTGAGGAACCGTTGTTATTTCTAAAGTAAAAAGTGATTCTTTTTCTTTTTTGGTAAATGCATCATATGGCGTATTGTTGTATTTAATAATGCCTCTCTCTGGTTTAAGCTTTCCTGTTATAATGTTTAAAATTGTTGATTTGCCAGATCCACTTTTACCGTAGATAAGGAACATGCCTTTATCAGGAAATTTTATATTTATACGAGATAATTGAAATAGAATATGATTAGATTTTGTTCTAAAACAATGATCGATATTTTTTAATTCTAACATTTTGTTCCCTCCTTTTATTATTTATTATACTCTTAATCATATTAATAAATTTATTATCGTAAAAGAAAGAAATAATTTAAGTTTAAATTAAGTTTAAATATTGTATATTGATATTGTTTTGACTTAAGTGGGGGATAAAAATGATAAAAATAATAAATTTGTTTGCTACTATGTGCAGTTTAATAGTTAATCCAAAATTAATGTGCAGTAATAGTACTGATCCTTTAGATGATATTATACTTAAAAAAACAATTAATAATAATTTTGATTTAGGTGAACCAATTTTTTTACATAAAGAAGCACAAAATGTTAAATTATTAAATTACGAAAATCGGTTTAAAAAAGAATATGAATATGAGTATCCGATGTTTGATATTTCGTATTATAAATTTCCAAAATATATTGATTTAGATATTAGAGATTCTTATGTAAGACGTGTAAAGCCACATGAGTCAATTAGTTTTATGTCTGAATATCGCGAAGAAAAACGAGAAAGTTATTCAGAATCTTATAAGGAAGTACAAGAATATTACAATGAAGTTAAAACTTCGATAGGCACCAAAGTTGGCGATACATATAATTTTAAAGGGTATAATTATTCAATTGAAAGTAAATATTCTTTGAAAGCTTCTACAATAGTTACTATAGGAGAGTCGTTTAAAAATGAAATAAGTAGTAAGTTTACTAATGAAAGAATTTATGGAACAATTCACAAAGAGGAACATAATTTCATTAACGATAATGATTTTGATGTATGGTATAGACTTTGCTATAGAGAAAAATTTGAGATTTACAAAATTTCTATCAATCAATATAGTTTTGAGGTTCATGCTAACGATCGAGGAATGGGTGGAGTTGACTACTCATATTCAAGAAACAAATTAATTAATTCTAGTGATTATTTTTTATTACTCCCATCATCTGATCCTATTTATTTAGATGAATGTTCTTATTCTCCTGATAATAGTGGACATATGCAAAATTTAGAAGCAAGAGAGGAAAATAATATAATTTATTTATAATATTTATGATTGAATTAAAAGAAATATATAAAAAATACGATAAACATTTTCATACATTTAACGCATTAGATGGCGTTACTTTAAAGTTAAATGATGCAGGATTTTATACTATAATCGGCGAATCAGGATCTGGAAAATCTACGTTATTAAATATTATTAGCATGCTTGATTTTCCAACGAAAGGAAAATTAATTATTGATGGAAAAGAAATTACTTTCGAGAAAACTGATGAGAATGATAAATTAAGAAATGAATTATTTTCCATTGTTTATGAAGAAAATAATTTTTTTGAATCAGCAACGTTATTTGATAACTTAGAAACTGTGCTAAATATTAACAATTGTCCAATTGATATGGAACAAATCTTTAAATATTTAGAACTATTAGAACTGAGAAGAAGTTTATTAGATCAAAAAATAAAAAACTTTAGTGGTGGGGAATTGAAAAGAGCATATATTTTAAGAGCTCTATTATTAAATAGAAAATATATTTTAATGGATGAACCAACATCATCTTTAGATTTTGATAGTGCTGAACAAATATTTAAAATATTGCAAAAACTATCATGTAACCATATGATTTTAATCACGACACATGACAAAAAATTTGCAAACAAATATAGTGATGAAGTGATTGAAATGAAAAATGGAAAGATTAAAAATATTAATAAAATTAATCACGATGAAGAGCAGAAAGAAACAATTGTTTCAAAAGAATTAGACTATAAAAATAAAGAAAAAGCTCGTAAAGGTTCATCGAAAACAATTTATAAAAATTTAATTAAATCAAATTTTCTACTTTATTTTTTAGTTTTTATTTTCACAATTGTTTTTTCTAATGGCATTGATATGCTTTTATCATGTACGAAAAATTTCGCGACTCCAGAGAATCTTCAAGAAGAAGTGAATAAAGATTACTGCTTTGCTTATTGTGATATTGAGAATTATGACCACGTTCTCGAATTTAAAAAATACGTTGAAGAAAAATATTCATGTGATTCACTATATTTTAACTATAGGACAAGTTCAAACAATTATTATAATTTCATTAAAAGCGAAGATTATAATAGGATTGCATCGAAATATAATTTTGAAATTAAATATGGAGATGTTAGCAAACAAGAAAATGAAATAATGATTCCATATAGTATGGCCATGGATATGGCTGAAAGCCTTGAAACTGGATATGAAAATTTAATAGGTGAAGATTTTAATATCACTATCTACGGAGACAATTATAACACTCTTAATTTTATAATATCTGGAATATATGATTGTCCGAAAATGAATAGATTAAATCAATTGGTAATTACTACAAGTAAGCTTAAAGATTTAATAGGGAAAAAGATAGTTAATGAAGTACCTGATTTTGCTAGAATAAGTTTAAAAGGCAATAATTTTATTAATATTACTGGTAATATGATATATAATTCTGGATCACATGACTATTTTGATAAAGATAATGATAAAGTTAAGTTCGAATTTTCAGATATTCAATTAATTGATTTTTATAATAAAGGTAATGCTCCACTGAGTAGCTCTCTTTATATAACTTCTTTATTAGAAATTGTTATTTCTTTAATATTTTTAATAACACTCTTTTATATTATTTTATCAAAAAACAAGGAAACTATATCATTATATAGAACGCTTGGTGTTCGCTGGAAAAAATCATTTAATGTTCAAGCAACTATTATTACTATTTTAGTTGCTGCTGCAACATTAATTTCTATGCCTATAAGCTTGGTGATAATAAAGCAAATTGTTTTGCAGTTTAATAATAGAAGTGAAGGAGGCTTGCAATTTGAAATGTATCGTTTCTTGCCTTATTTCACACCTATTACTTTGGTTTTGACTTTATGTATAGAATTATTTATTCTTTATATCTTCTTAAGATATATTTATAAGAAAAAGAAATTTATAAAAATGTAAAAAAAGAACTTCACAGTTCCTTTTTTTAGTCTAATTTTTTTGCTAATTTTTTAATATTAAATCTTTCAATTTTTGCTTTAATATTAGTAATTGTTGTTTCGATAAGAGAATTTAATAAATCTTGGTTTTTTCTCGCTGCAACTAATATTGTATCGTTGTTTTTACTTAAATCACCTACTTTTTTCTCTAACTCAGAAATTGGTTTATCAAGATATTTGACTTTTAAAATTTCAAAATCATTCATAATTTCTTGAGCTGATTTTAAATTTAGCTCTTCTTTTTCTTTAGCGTTTAAGATATCACTATATTTACTAGCTAGAGTATAAATAATACTTAAGAAAGTAATCATATATTGTGGTCTTACAATATACATTTTTTCGTATTCAGAAACTTTTTTAATCGGTGAATCATTATTAGAATCCCATTCTAGTTCACTGACTAACAATGCATATTCACAATTATTTTTTCTTCTGTCACCGTCTAGTTTTTTAAAATGATCTGAATTTTTCTTTTTATTATTGGAAACATTAGATTCGTTTTTCATCTCTAAGCAAACTGAAGCTAAAGGAAACGAACATTCATCTGGTTTTCCACTAAACACTTTGAATATAAAATCAGCTTTAGTTTTTTTATCATCTTCAAATTCTTGTTTACTGTTGTTATCTTTTTCCCATGTACAGTTATTAAATCCTGCTATTGCAGCATTTTGATATTCTTCACAGCACCATCTTTCTAATTCTTCTCCGAGTTTCTTAACATTTAGAGACGATTTATTAAGAGAAAGCTGATTGTATTTTTTAATATATTCATCTCGTTCGTCTTCAATTTCTTTGATTTGGTCTGAAAAATTTTGAGTTAACTCCATTTTTTGAGATTTAAGAGCTAATTCTTTCTCACTGTTAGCAATTTCGATTTTCGACGACAAATTATTCTTTTCTGCTTCATTTTTTGTGTTTAATAAATTTATTTCATTGCGATGCGTTGTATTTAAATTATCTATCTTGTTATTTAATTCTTTTATTTTATTTTCATAATCGCTTGTTAAATATTTTTTATCTGATTCGTATTTAAGTTTGTTTTTTTCACTTTCAGCTTTAAGGCTATTAATTTGCGATTCAAATTTACTATTATCTTTTTCTAGCTGTATATCATAATCGTTTTTTATCTTGCTTTCTTTCATTTCAATTTCTTTATCGAAATTGTCCTTTACAGATTTTAGTTGATAAGTTAATTCGTTAATTTTGCTATTTAGCTGTTCTATTTTATTGTTGGACTCTTCGTTTAGCTGTTCTTTTTGCAATAAAAAAGATTTTTCTAATTTTGTTCTATATATTTCTTCTTTTTCTTCTACTATTTTATTAAGTTCAATTTCCTTGGCTTCTTCAATAGATTTTTGTATTAATGCAGTATCAATAGTGGTGACTGAACTTAAGTCGATTATATCGCCTTTTTTTGCATCTTCTAATAATTCTAATGTCGATTGATCGATAATTTTTACTTTTATAAATGCCATATCTTTTACCTCAATGCAATTATAGCGCCTATATATTTAAAAAAATATATAAATAAGTCTGATGTGCTTATTTTGGTACATTAAACATGTTAAAATAAGTACATGAATATTTTGAATACGTTAATCAATGAAGATTGTATACTAGTAGTTCCTGAAGAGTTAAATTCTTATTTTTTAGAAATAAGAAAATTATATCCTAGAACTCATTTTAAGCTTTTTACTTTAAGAAACTTAATTAGAGAGTTGCGTGGTAACTATTTAGACAAAGAAGCGGTTAATGCTTGTTTCGATATTTTTTCAGACTATACATATGCTGGAATAAAAGAAATATTAGAGATTTTATTTTATTCTTTTAATATAGAAACTTGTGACGATGGTAGGTTTATTGAACTGAAAAATAAATTAGAAGAGAAAAAACTTTTAAAAATCGATGAAGAAGTTTGCTTACTCTTAAAAAATAAAAGAGTATTATTTGTTAACTATGAAAGATCCAATGTGGTTCATAATTTAATTAAAAAATTAAACTTAAAAAATTATAAATTTATAAAATTAAATGATGTAATCGACGTTTCGACGACACGCTATTATCATTATTTTTTCAATATTGCTGATGAAACTCATTATGGATTAGTCGAATTGTTAAATGATATTTATGAGAATGAAGATGTTAACAAAGCTAAAGTTGTGTTAGATACAAGTAGATTTCAATTTTATTTACAACTGTATTTAACTAATATAAATATTCCTTATAGAATTAAAAATACGACCTCATTATTAGATACAAAAATATACAAAGAATTAATGCTAAAAATTAATGACGATTTTAAGGTATTAGATTATTTAGATAGTGTAAAAGATTATTATAAAAACGACCAATTATTTGATAATGTTTATGATTTATTAAAAGATTATAACATTGACTTACGTAAAAATAAGAAAGTTAATATCTATGAAATTTTGTCTAGCAAGTCGATGTATGAGGATAATTATTCCAATTATCTAGATTTTGATTCTAAAATTGTATTTTCATGTATTAACAATATATATGTTTTTGGATTAGACTCTAATTTTATGCCTAACGCTAAGAAAGATAATAAAGTATTTTCTTATGCTTTTAAAGAAAAAATGGGCCTCGATTCATTAGATCAAATAAATGAGATGACTCAAAATTTAGAACAAGCTTTTTTATCACAAAAATCTATTAAATATGTTTCCTATCATTTAAAAGATAATTCTGGGATGAATAATTTAAGTTATTATATCAAAGCTTTGAATTATATCCCTTGTAAAAATAAACTGCATCAATTTGAATATGATGAAGAAATTGCAAAAGTTTATTATTCTTCATTAAAAAATAAATATTTATTATCAGGAGAACACGCTGATGAACTGGCGTTATATTATGAATATTTTCTTGATAAACCAATCAAGATGTATTCACCTGATTTTAAGAAAATAGATAATTACAAATTTAATAATGAAAAGATTTATTCATATTCATCATTGAATTCATATTATGAGTGTCCTTTTAAATTTTATTTATCAAATATATTAAGACTTGGAATATTTACAGAAACTATATTTACAAGGTTTGGCAATATTGCTCATAAAATAATGGAAAATGTTTATGATGACGATTTTAATTTTGAAAAAAGAGCTAGCGATGCAATTGGTGAGATATATAAAGATGAATCTTTAATCCCAGCAAAAGACAAAATGCTTTTGAATAGATTCTTATTCGAAGTAGAAGATGTTACTAAAATGATAAGAGAACATAAAAATAATATGTCATACAAAACATCGTACTCTGAGTATGAAATTATTAATACTATTCCTTTAGAATATGAAGGAGTATTAAATGATGGTATAGTTAATAAATCGTATCAAATTAAACTATTAAGCAGAGTAGATAAAATTATAAAATTACAAAATAATGATATATATGTAGTTGATTATAAGACTGGTACAACAACGTTTTCCTATAAAACTTTTATTGAACGTGGTGAAAATGCACAATTGCCATTTTATTATTTTATGATTAGAAATTCTAATGATGAGAAATTGAAAGATTGTTCACTTAATGGTGTATTTATACAACATTTATTAAAGAATAATGAAGATCTCTATAACATTTATTCGCCTTCCAATATTGTATTAGAAAGCATCAAATTATCTGGAATTTTTTATAATGATTTTGATTCTTATCGCTCTTTTGATTATTCTTTAGAAAGAAAAACTGAACAAGAAGGTGCTGAATTAACAAGCGATTTCGTTGCAAAATCTAAACTAAATAGCAAAAAAGTTAAGGGAAAATGGAAATTTAATGCTAGTTCAAAAGGCGGCGTTTCTAATGAGGAATTAACTAGTTTAGAGAAAGTTTTAAAAAACTATATTTACAATAATTTATATGGAATAGAATCTGGTATTTTTAATATTACACCGATTAGTGACTTAGTAAAAAGTGGAAAATCAAAGTGCAGTTTTTGTGATTTTAAAGATATTTGTATGAAGAAAATTAAAAAAGGTGAAGATGATGAGCAAAACTAATTTTTCTAATGAACAAATAAGTGCTATAGAAGTAGATGGCAATGCGATAATAAGTGCAGGAGCCGGTAGTGGTAAGACAACAGTTTTAACTGAGCGTGTTCGAAGAAGAATACTTGGTATTGTTGAAGGAAAAGAAAAAGTTACTTTGAATGAACTTTTGATTTTAACATTTACAAAAGATGCTGCATCTTCAATGAAGGACAAAATTAAAGAAGCTCTTAGTCAAGATGACACTTTAAAAAACCTCGTTCCTTATGTTGATTCAGCTGATATAGAAACCTTTGATGCGTATGCTAAATTTATCGTCACTAAATATGGCTATAAATTGAATATGCCTAGAAATATCAATCTTATAGAAGATGATATTTTAAGTATTAAAATCTCGAATTTGATTAAAGAAGTTATTGATGAACTATACATAAGAAACGATAAAATTTTTAAGGAATTTGTTTTTCTTTATGTAATGAAAAATGATAATGGTCTACAACAATTTACAAAGTCTGCTTATTTAAATATTTTAAGCAAACAAAAAGATCCTATAGAATTTCTTAATAATTATAAAAAAGAAGTCCTGACTGTAGATTTTTTTAAAAGATTAAAGCTTAATATTGAACAAGATTTTTTAAAGGTTAAAGAAAAAATTTTGATTCTTTTAGATACCTTAGTAAATAAAAAAATAAAAGATTTTATAATTGATAATTTAAGTGAAGTTTTAAATGCAACTGATGTCTATAACGCTATCAATGTAAATTTTAAAAAAATAGAACCTAGTAAAATACAAAAAGCAAATGGTGATTATCCTGGTTCTATGGATGATTATAAAATAATAGATGAGATTTCTGATTTATGTTCTTTTTTTATTGATATGAAGGCTTTTGATTTTGAAGCTTATGAGAATCATGACATAGACAATAACATAAAATACCTTTCATATTTGATTGATAATTTATTTATAC
>CAUWDL010000035.1:0-11145 GCA_963557285.1 uncultured Bacilli bacterium
GACGTCTAGTATCGTTTGTAACCTTCTTCATCGTAATTTCATTACTTACACCCCAGCAAACAATTGAAGGGTGGTTGTAATTTTGATGAATTAATTCTGCCATTTGACTGAAAGCATTTGAATCAGCTTCTTTCATGTATCTTGAGATATAAGGAATTTCTGCCCAAACGACCATTCCATATTTATCACATAAATCATAGAAATATTGATCATGTTGATAGTGAGCGAGTCTTATTGTATTAGCACCAACTTCTCTAATTAATTCCATATCTTCATCATGTTCTTTTGTAGTAAGAGCATTTCCAATATTTGGTCTATCTTGATGTCTACAAACACCTCTAAGTGGATAAGCTTTTCCGTTTAAGAAGAAACCTTTTTTAGGATCAACTTTGAATGTTCTAAATCCAATATTGTAATTAACTTCATCTTCAACTTGTTTATTCTTTAATACACCTTTTACCTTATATAAGTAAGGGTCCTTAACGCCATTCCATAAATGAACATTTTTAATAACGATATCTTCATTAACATTTCCTGAAGCAGCTACATTTTCATCAGCATCTAACACAAGAATTGCTGGTTTAATTGTTCCTGATACGTCAGCTTTTACATTGATAATACCGTCTTCGCCTTGAATCTTTGTATCGATTTTTAAGCAAGGTGAACTATCTTTCATAAAGTTAAAGTGATTTTTTGGAAGAACAATTAATTTAACATCTCTATAAATTCCACCATAGAATGTAAAGTCAGCTGTTTGTGGGTAAACTTTTTCAGTTTTTGAATTATCAGCCGTTACGACAAGTTCGTTTTGTTCTTTCATCTTGTCAGTAATATCAACTGTAAATGTTGAGTAGCCGCCAGCGTGAACACTGACAAGTTCGCCATTAATAAATACTTCTGACTCAGCGTTTACACCATCAAATTGTATAATAACTCTTTCACCTTCGTTGATTTTTAATCCTTCAAAGTTTTTTCTATAAGTACATTTATATCTTTTATAGTTGTCACCGCCATCTTGTCCGTCAATACCATTCCAAGTATGTGGCACATTAACTTTTACCGGTTCTTCACCTGGCATTTCAAATTGCCAGTTTTCGTTAAATAAAATAACTTTTCTCATTAATAATCCCTCAACAAATATTTTTGAAATAAGTGTTCATTATTTCATAAAATAAATTTGTTACCTTTTGCTACTATTTACTAACAAAAATATTATAAGTTTGACAATACAATTTAGTATAAAAATACTGATTTTTCTTAATTTTTTGCAATCATTTTATTTTTATATTGCAATTATTAAAATTTTTAATTTACTTTATATAATTTTTGCAATATTAGAAATATCACATAATTAAACAATTAATAATAATTATTTATATATAAATAATTATAATCAAATTATTTATGATATGTTGTATTAAATCGCTATATTCAATTTAGTTTCAATTAAGTTATAGATATTTACAATCTATTAAGTTTCAAATAATGATATTAATCATGATTTTAAAACGTAATGCAATTGTAAAGTTGCAAATAATTTTGTTTTAATTTCGAAAATATTCATTTAATACTTGATAGTGTTGATTATTATAAGAATTTTAGTTTTTATTTTTTATGATGTCATAATTTTAAAAAGAGCATAAAAAAAGCTAAGCATTAAGCTTAGCTTTAATCATGTTTTTAAAAACTATCTTTGAACTCTTCCGCTACCGTCGCCTGCAGCTAATTTCTTAACTTCATCAACTGTAACTAAGTTATAGTCGCCTTCGATTGAATGCTTTAAGCAGCTTGCAGCAACTGCAAAGTTGATTGCGTCTTGTTGTGAATAGCCGTGAACTAATGCATAAATTAATCCACCAGCAAAGCTATCACCACCACCGACTCTATCGATGATATTCATATGATATTCTTTTGAAACATAGCTGTTTCCATCATATAACATAGCAGCCCAGTTATTTTCACTAGCACTAATTGATGTTCTTAATGTGATTGCAACATATTTGAAGCCAAATTTCTTCATTAATTGATCAGCAACTGAAACATATCCAGCTTTGTTTAATTGTCCTTTTGAAGTATCATTGTTTTCTGGTTTAATTCCAAAAACATCAAATGCATCATCTTCATTACCGATACAAACATCGACATATTTCATAAGTTTTGTCATTGTTTCTTGTGCTTCAGCCTTTGTCCATAATTTATTACGGTAGTTGAGGTCACATGAAATCATGACACCATGTTTCTTAGCAGCAATACATGCATCTTCGGTTAATTTAGCACATTCTTTGCTTAAAGCTGGTGTAATACCTGAGAAGTGGAACCAACTTGCACCTTCAAAAATTGAATCCCAATCATATTCATCGCTATGTGATAATGCAAAAGCACTATTTGCACGATCGTAAACAACTTTACTAGCTCTTTGTGAAGCACCTTTTTCTAAGAAATAGATACCAACTCTATCTCCACCTCTAACGATGTAATCTGTTTTAACACCATATTTTCTTAATGAGTTAACAGCACATTGTCCGATTTCATGTGTAGGTAATTTACTTACAAAGTAAGCTTCATCACCATAATTTGCTAATGAAACAGCAACGTTTGCTTCACCACCACCATATGTAGCTTCTAAGCTATCAGCTTGGACAAATCTTAAATAGTTATATGGTTGGAGTCTTAACATTAATTCGCCTAATGTAACGATTTTCATACTGAATTTTATTTTCCTTTCACTAAAGCAACAGCTTCTTTTGTTTTTTCTAAAACTTCTTCTGGAGTTCCTTTTACCATCCAGCTTCCGCCACAAGCAATAATTTTGTCGCAAGCTAAATATTCGAGAATATTCTTATCGCTGATACCGCCAGTAGGCATGAATTTGATTTGGTTAAATGGTCCACTTAAAGCTTTAATGGTTGTTAATCCACCATAGTTTGAAGCTGGGAAGAATTTAACTACTTTAATACCTAGAGAAATTGCTTTCATAATTTCTGTAGGTGTAACACAACCTGGTAAATAAACGATATTGTGTTCTTTGCAAACTTGAGCAACTTCTTCACTTAAGCCTGGTGAAACAATAAATTTACAACCAAGTTCAACAGCTTTTTCAGCTTGTTCTTTATTGATTACAGTTCCAGCACCAATATAAGCGTCTGGGAATGTTTCAATAGCTAATTTAATAGCTTCAGGTGCACATTCAGTTCTGAAAGTGATTTCAGCAGCTGGAAGTCCACCTTCTACTAATGCCTTCATTAAAGGAATTGTGTCTTCAATTTTATTGATGGCAACAACTGGAATTACTCTTAATTCCTCGAGTTTTTCATATCCTTGCATCTTAAATACCTAAAAGTCCTTTTATATTGTTGTAAGCGATATCTTTAACAAGTTTTTTAGCATCGCTTAATGTATATTCACCTTTGTCAACTTTTTCAGCGACAAATTGGGATAAAATTCTTCTAAAGAAATCGAATCTTGAATAGCTTGAGAAAGATCTTGAATCAGTCAACATTCCTAAGTTTGTGCCTATACAAGCATATTCGCTTACTAATTCTAAGTTACGTCTAATACCAAGTAATGTATCATTGAACCACCAAGCAGCACCAATATATACATTTCTAAATGCACCACTAATACACGCTAATGGAGCGATTTGATTTGGATTAAGAGTGTAAAGAATGATAGTAGGTCTTTCTTCATCACTTAACTTGTCTAAGAATTTCATACATGCATCCAAATCACATTCTTTACCAATAACATCGAAACCAGCATCAACACCTAATTTATTTAGCATTGGTGTATTAATATTACGTGTAACAGAGAAATGAAGTTGAACAACAATGTTTCTCTTCTTATATTCTTTGAATAAGAATATAAATAAATATCCCAATAAAGAATCTTTTGCTTCTTTACTTAAAGTATCTCTTCTTGTGAATAAAACTGATGCTTCTTTTCTAGTAGCGAATGATTTTGGAAAATCACCAAAACCATGATCACTAATTTTGCATCCTTTAGAAACAAAGAAATCTAATCTATTTTTTAAGGCTTCTTCGTAATCTTCTAATGTCTTAATTTCAATTCCTGCTGCTTTGCCTAATTTTTCAATATAGTTTGAATCAAAATTATAAAGCTTATCAGGTCTAAATGTTGGAGTGACTAATGTATCATCATATTTTTTATGATCTGATAAAGAATCAATTGGGTCATCTGTAGTAGCTACAAATTCAACATTAAATAATTTTAAAAGTTTTCTTACTGACAAATCTTTTATCTTCTTGTTTGCTTCGTCATAAATTCTTTTAGCTGATTCAGCATTAAGAGGTTCGTTAATCCCGAAAACTTGCTTAAGTTCTAAATGTGTCCAGTAATATAATGGGCCACCCATTAACTTAGGAAGAATAGCTGCATAATGCATAAATTTTTCTTCATAAGTTGAATCGCCAGTGATGTATTTTTCATCAACACCGCACATTCTCATGGCTCTCCACTTATAATGGTCACCACTTAACCAAAGTTCACCAATATCATTGAACTTTGCATCACTAGCAATCTTAGTTTGATCTAAATGACAGTGATAGTCGATTATTGGCAAATCTTTGATTTCGTTATATAAAGTAACTGCGGTTGGAGATTCCAATAAGACTTCGTTATTAAAGAATTCCTTCATCGCATTATACTCCACTGTATGCTGAGAATCCGCCATCAATTGGAATACAAATACCAGTGATAAATCCTGCTGCTTGTTCGCTTAATAAGAATAATGTAGCACCGATTAATTCATCAATTTCACCAAATCTTCCCATTGGTGTAGCATTAATAATCTTGTGTGTACGTGGTGTAGGTGTTCCATCTTCGTTCCAAAGTAATTTAGCATTTTGTGTTGTTGAGAAGAAACCTGGAGCGATTGCATTAACTCTAATTCCAATATGTGAGAAATGGACTGCTAACCATTGTGTAAAGTTGCTTACAGCAGCTTTTGCACCACTGTATGCTGGAATTTTTGTTAATGGGCAGTATGCATTCATACTTGAAATATTTAAAATTGAACATCCTTTTTTACCAATCATATCTTTAGCAAATACTTGTGAAGGTAATAATGTTCCAATGAAGTTAAGGTTGAAAACAAATTCAACGCCCTTTTCATCTAAATCAAAGAAAGTTTTCATTTCTTTCTTTGCATCATCTAATTCAGCATATTCGTTGTCTGTTGTTGCTCTTGGGTTATTTCCGCCAGCACCGTTAATTAAAATATCACATGGTCCAAATTCTTTAAGAATTTCTGCATGGCACTTTTCTAAGCTTTCTTTGTCTAAAACATTAGCTTCAAATCCTTTAGCGATTAAGCCTTCTTTAGCAATTCCTTCAGCTTGAGCATCAGCAGCTTCTTTTCTTAAGTCTAATAAAGCGACTTTAGCTCCACATTTTGCGACTGCGTGTGCTAAGTGTGAGCAGATAACTCCGCCTGCACCTGTAACTACGACAACCTTATCTTTTAAATCAATGTTAAATGGTAAATTCATAATTAACCTCTTCTTTTACTTTTTGTAAATCTTTTCATAAGCTTCGAATAAGCCGTTAATATAAGCGGCACCTAAAGCTCTATCATATAATCCATATCCTGGTTTTCCATCTTCGCCAAAGATATTTCTACCGTGATCAGGTCTGACATAACCATCAAAGCCGTTTTTAACTAAAGCTTTGACAATTTCAGCCATATCTAAGCTTCCATCTTTTGTACAATGTCCGACTTCGCAGAAAGAACCATCATCACCTTCCCACTTAACATTTCTTAAGTGAACAAAGTGAACTCTTCCTTGCTTTGCATATTTAGCAGCCATATGAACTAAATCGTTTTTTCTACCTGCGCCAAATGAACCTGTGCATAAAGTGATACCATTTCTTGTTGAAGGAACAGCTTTAAATAAGCGGTCTAAATCTTTTTCATTAGAAATGATACGTGGAAGTCCAAAGATATCCCATGGTGGATCATCTGGGTGAATAGCCATATTAACGTCGCATTCTTCACAAACAGGAATGATACGTTTTAAGAAATAAACTAAGTTATCAAATAATTTTTTATGGCTAACTTTTTGATATTGGCTCATTAATTTTTGAAGTTCTTCTGGTGTATATGATTCATCCCATCCAGGTAAATGAAGATTCTTTGGATCAACCTTCAAGAATTCTTCATATGAATAAGCTAATGAATCACTTCCGTCAAAGTTAACGTGGTGCATAGTTGTTCTAAGCCAGTCAAAAACAGGCATAAAATTATAGCAAACACATTTAACACCATGAGCTGCACATTTACGGATGTTCTCGATATAGTTATCAATTAATTGATCTCTATCATCTAAACCAAGTTTGATGTGTTCGTGAACTGGAATAGATTCAATAACTTCCATTTCTAAGCCGTTTCTATTTGCTTCGTCTTTTAAATGTTGAAGTGTTTCATCTTTCCAAACTTCACCAACTGGAACGTCATAGCAAGCAGTAACAACACCACTCATATTAGGAATTTGTCTAATATAAGTAAGTGGAATACTATCACTAGGACCATACCATCTGAAAGTAAGTTTCATAATATATTTCTCCAAATCTACTAACTAACCTGTTAGTTAATTACCATTATCATAATAAATCAAAAGTGTAATATCAACAAGAAAACATAGGAAAACATTGCAAAAATTACACACTTTAATTTACCATTTTACAAATTTGCATAGTTAACGTTAATATTTAACAAAAGTACCAAATATTAAAAAACTATACACATTTATATTATACATTAAATATAAAAATCTATTTAACTTTTTAGACTAATCATTCATATTTTAGTGTGTTTTAAGTATAAAATATATTGCATAAATACTTATTTAAGAGCAAATGAAAAGGCCACAGAGAATTATGACTGTAGCCTTTTCGCCTTTTATAAAATAAGATAATGGTTTCTGGTCTAGTCCTAAAAGGTTAATGACTAGTAACACAAGATTTAAGAAAGGGGGAACAGCCTTCAAATACCTTGTGCAATGTAAATTAACTCGGGTAAATCAACTTACATCTATACTATACACTATTTTTTGTTTTCTAAACTAAATATTACCTAAATTCGTTATAAACAAAAACTTATATGTTTTATTTTGCATATGGAAGAACAACAGTAAAAACTACTTCATCTTCAGAAATACATTCTGCATTTATTTTTCCTCTATGATTTTCACAAATAGCTTTCGCAATAGACAATCCAATTCCAAATCCAGCTTTTGATGAATCGTTGTTGCTTCTATAAAATCTTTCAAACAAATAATTAAGATTACCTGGTTTGAAATTTGTACTTCCATTTTTCAAAGTAAAAATTACTGCTTTTTTCTTCCTTTTTAAAGATATATCAATCGGTTTGCCTTCAACAGCATATTTCATAGAATTTTCAATTAAAATACTAAATAGTTCTGATAGTTCTTTTGGATTTCCTTTTACTGTTAAATTATCTTCTAATTCTATATGAATAGGCTTATTCATAGTAATTTCTAACGATTTAAATGAATCCTTCACTTTAACTAAAATATCACTAAGATTTATAATAGAAAAATTCTCTTTTCCTTCTTCATCTATTTTGCTTAAAGTGATTAGCCTTTTAATAAGTTCCGTCATACCTGCGATTTGCTTTTTAGTTGAATTTGTCCATTCATCTTCGCCATGTTCCATTTCAATTACTTCATTATTAGCACTTATAACAGCTAAAGGAGTTTTTAACTCATGGCTTGCATTAGTAATAAACAATTTTTGTTTTTTATAACTGTCAGCTACTGGTTTAAATGCAATTCTACTAAATATATAAATGACAATGAAAAACAAAACAATTCCCGCGATACCAATAATAATTGATGAATTAAATAGCATATTTAGAGTAGTTACACTTTTACTAATATCCAAGAAGACATAAAATCTTGCACCACTTCCATCGTCAATAGATTTAAAAGCAAAAGAGTCAATACTTCCTTCCTTTACATTATTTTTATATTCTTCTATCGCAATCATACTAGCTTCTTCAGTATTGACTCTAACGATATTAGTTGTATCAACATGAAGAATTCCGCTTTCATTTAATGCAACAGTAAAATACCTAGTTGAATGAAGATCTTCGTTTTCGTTCTTATCATCACTTTCAGGAAATTCACCATTATTATTTAAAAGGGTAATCAAAAGCTCATCAGTTCGCGTTTGGAAACTAGCAATACTAACAATATTTGTAATTCCTAATATAAGAAATAAAACGAGAAATATTGACAATAGGCTTATGCCAATAAATCTCCGTCTTAATTTTTTAATCATTCACTGAGTCTTCTCCTAAGTAATAGCCAATATTACGTTTCATTTTAACAGTAATTGGACAATTGATTTCTTTTAATTTCTTTCTTATAGAAGATATATTAACCCAAGCAACTTGAGAAGTGTAATAATCGTCAAAGCCCCATACTTTCAACATAAGTTCATCTTTTTTGACAATTTCTCCTTGTTGAGCCATTAATTGGTGCATAATTTCATATTCTTTGCGATTTAAGCTAACTTCTTTATGGTCATATTCTAATTTTAATGTATCGTTATTTAAAGTAAGACCATTAAAATGCTCACCTGTATCAATCTTTTTATGTGATAAAATATTTTTAATTCTAGCTAACAATTCTTTACTTGAAAATGGTTTTGTTAAATAATCATCAGCTCCTGCGTTTAATCCGTTTACTTTATCATCAACTTCACTTTTTGCACTTAAAATAAGAACTGGGACAGTGTTTCTATTTGCTCTAACTTCAGTTAATACTTCAATACCACTTTTTAAAGGAATCATTAAATCTAAAATAACAGCATCATAAAATTTAGTGTTAATTTTTTCTAAAGCATCTTCTCCATCAAAGGATTGTTCAACCTCATAATTATTTAACGCTAATATTTTAGCTAATGCATTTGATAAATCTTTTTCGTCTTCAACAAGCAACAATTTCATACCCGTCACCTCATCTATATTCTAATTAATACACTAGAAAAATAATATAAAATATAGAAAATTGATAGCCTAACGCTCATCATTTAAGGTTTGTTTTAGTTATGATAATTTGAAATTAAACTTAGTTAATTTCATTAAAAACTATACGTACTATAAGTTCCTATAAATAATGATAATTTTGCCCAAGTATCTCCATCTTTTAAATCTCCAGCAAAATATGTCTCACTTTCATTAAGTATAGCAAATTCATCAGCTCTAACAGTTTGTTCAACTTTCATATTGTTTTCAAGTTCTTGATACTTAATTTCTGCTTTATCTCCATCCAAAAAGTATTCATAATCATCATCTTTAAAAATATCGTCAACCGTATTTTCAGTTACCCTTTGTAATTGCAAAGCTTTAAGTTCGTCACTTGTTAAATCACGTGAATCATTAAATCCTTTGGTTACATCATAGTCTTTTGGAACAGTAAAACCAGCTTCTTTTATAGCGGTAGTTACAGCTATTGTTAATGTAGCTTTAAAAATGCTTTCAAGTGAATTATCATTTGATTCAAACTTATAATCTTTGACAATCAACTTTATCTTTCCAGATTTCATTGCATTCATTTCTTTTTTAGAATTTTTAATAACTGTAGCTTTAAATTCTTCATAAGTAACAGAGCGGCTACATGAAGTTAATGATAAAGCAGTAATTCCTACACCTAATAAAATAAAATTCTTATTTTTCATATTTCTCTCTTTTTGTAATATTTTTAATTACTTTGTTATTTTTAATATATCACTTAATAGGGAAATAGCAAACTAGAACACAAGATATCATATAATCAATCAAAATTTCAAAGAGCGCTTTAATAATATTAAAGGAAAGGATGTGCTTTCATATACACAAGTAATTATTTTATAAAAGTTTTCATTATTTCATCGGAAAAGCAATTTTTACATAAAAAATATTGTCTTTATAAGAAAAATTAACATATCCATGATATAAAGAAACTATTCGTTCAATTGATTTTGTGCCAAAGCCATGATTCTTTTTATCTTCTTTAGTTGATAATGGCAATCCATCTTTAAATAAAGGCTTCTCAAAACAGCTATTTTCAAGTTTTATTATGACATTATTTTTTTCTTTATTTACTCTTAATCTAATTAATCTATTATTCTTATCTTGAATTTTTAATTCACTCTCAATAGCGTTATCTAATAGATTAGCAAATAAAGAATAAACATGCGTGACATTCATAAAATCTAATAGTTTTCCATCCGCCATTGTTAAAAACTGGATGTCGCTTTTAAAGCATTCTTTATTTTTTTCTAATAAAATTACATCAAGTGCTTTATTACCTGTTAAATAAATTGATTGAAATATTTTTCCATTTTCTTCTATTTCAAGTGCTTCATCTTCTGGTAACTTTTTTTCTTTTATGTAGTGCTTTAAATCGTGATATTTAATATTAATCTCTTCTTGAGATGCTTTAGCTAGTTCATAACGTTTTTCATCATTTTTTAAAATGATCTCTAGTACTTCATTTTCATCCTTAAGTTTTTTCTCACGGCTACTCATAAAAAGAATGAATATACCTAATACTGAAGTAATAATCGCATATAGATTAATTAAAGCATAAAGCCCATATTTCTCATCAACTAATAAAGGTTCTTCAACATAATAACTTATTACAATATTTACTAGAAGCATCATAACGGCGATAAATAGAAGCAAATAATTGTTAATAGAAATATCTTTATCGTTTTTATATTTCCTTAAAAATAAAAAATAAATAATGAGATTAATTAAGGCTATAAAGAAGACAATAAATACTAAATAAAAAGCTGAACCTCTAAAAGTTGGATTAATAAGCATACATAAGCTCATTGTCAATTTATAAGATATATGTTGTACACAAAAAGTTGTTGTTATAATAAATAGAATTGTATAAATATTAGCTTTAAAAAATAGGAAGAGACTAGCTATCATAAAACCATATATCATTAAGTAATCTAATGGCCCAGGTAATGGTCTATAATGCCAATAAATCTCTACTAATAAAAAAGATATAATCGCTGAAATATAAAAGTATTTTCTTTTAGGGACAAAAAAGAAAAATATGCCTAATGCTAAAAAGATAGTAAATGGGTACTCGTAATCTAATAAAAATT